>NZ_JALGQY010000007.1:0-141043 GCF_022809915.1 Acinetobacter lwoffii
CCCTTGAATTAAATAATTTTGCTGATTACTTTAAGATCAAATAAATTGTACGTTTTTTGATTTATGACGGAAGTCTACTGTATACGGTACCGGGTTAAATCTACCTGGCAAATATAATCTTGCGGTGTCCAGCCTGGAATATCCCTGGCAATCTCTTCGGTAATGACTTTTTTGACTGTTCCTATCGGGGTGAGATTTTTCAGAAGAAAGTGCTTGCCGCATACCAAGCATTTATGGCTTTCATGTTTTTCTTTCATGATAATTCTCTTTTTAAACCGGCTCACTCAGCTATTATTTTGTTCGATATGTTTGATTTGCTTTAGTCATTTTTACCATTCGTAAATCAATTATGTATCAAGTGCGTCTGATTTCTTGAAATTATGAATCTCACTTCGATTTTATCTTGGATTGATAAAATGCTCAGCCAAGCGCACGATGAGCTGATCATTCAAGATAATTTTCAGATCGATTCAATCCTACTATCTATACATGACTTAAATTTAATATAATCATGATGATAATAAAAAAGGGGCTTCATTGTGCGCCACTCATACCATCTTGAAAAACATTATATCGAACGTGCGGGCTGGCTTCGTGCAGCTGTACTGGGGGCAAATGACGGGATTATTTCGGTCACCAGTCTGGTGGTGGGTATTGCAGCCAGTGGAGCATCCACGGAAATTTTATTGGTGACCTGTGTTGCCGGATTGATTTCTGGCGCCGCATCAATGGCGGCCGGTGAATATATTTCGGTTAAATCCCAGCAAGATATTGAAACCAATGATCTACTCATGGAAGAGCGCGAACTGCAGCGCCATCCCACGCATGAGTTAAATGAGCTCAAAACGATTTATATACAACGAGGTCTGGAACCTGCTTTGGCACAACAGGTCGCTGAACAGCTGACCGACCATAATGCCTTGGATGCCCATGCCCGGGATGAAATTGGTATTTCAGCACATACCTCTGCCCAACCCTTTCTCGCTGCATTTTCTTCGGCTATGGCATTTACGGTAGGTTCATTATTTCCTTTAATTTCAATCATGATTTTACCGGAACATTATCTGGATAAAGGCGTCATGCTGATTGGTGTTTTAAGTTTGGGGATGATGGGCGCACTGGCAAGCTATGCCGGTGGAGTAAGTGTCTGGAGAGGTGCAGTTCGGGTCATGCTCTGGGGAATTATCGCCATGTTATTCAGCGCCTGGATCGGATCATTATTTAATGTGTCTGTTGCCTAAATATGTGTTTATTTTTTAGTTAGACACAGAATAGGATTGAACGGTTCCTCTATTAACATCACTGAAAAATGTTTTTTCAAAAACTAGCGGCTCTAACAAAACTTGAGTTTAATTAATATATGTTCGGTTTTAATTTAGATAATTAAAGCCAAAGATCTATGCCCGAGAGGTATTGTTATGGAAACTACCATCATTCTTGCCATCTTGGCGATCATTATCGTATTGCTGATCATTTTTTATAACAAGAAAAAGTGAAATAGCGATGATGCTTTTTTACTGCTTTGAGGGTTTTTACTAATCTTAGAGTAAATTCCAGAGCTTTAATCAATCAAATATTAATTCCCTGTTGGGAAACCATGAAATCCTCATTGGATTACATAAAGAATCCCGAGGATTAAAATCACAGAAACCACAATTTCCAATATTTTCATTTTTAAATGACTTCTAAACTTAAGCATCTCATCTTATCTGAATTTTCTTTTACTCTAAAAACAAAAAACTGCATCATAAAAAAAGCCTGATCTTGCTTGATCAGGCTAGTTAACCATTCGTACTAGATAAATTGTATTAGCAGAAAATTAGGTGATTTGATTTAAATCAGCTGTTCAACTGTTGGGAAGCTATGTGATCCATGTTCGAACATAGCATCATGCCAGATATCAAACATGGGCACTTTCACATCTAGAGCCAAAGGCAATTTTTTTTCATTAAACTGCATATGTTGAAGATCTAATCCCCAGGCAATCAAATCAACATCCAAAGTAATCTGATGTGATGGACGTAGTCGCCCTGATGCCTGTTCCAGCTGTTTGAGCAGCTCAATCAGGTCTTCACTAGACACCGAACTTCGCAATAAACACGCTGCATTCCAGTAATCGGCGCCAATGCCATCGCGGCAAGGAATCATATAAATGGGAGAAAACTGAACTTCTCCCCATTCAGAAATACGTTGCTGTGCAGCTTGAAAATGTTGCTGAGGATGACAATTACTCGCTAATGCTAGGGCGAAAATCGTTTCGGTGGCGTTCAAGACGTATCCCTACAGAATTGGCTTGCGCGATAATGGCAGGCTTACGGATCGTAATATTAATCGATTCAATTGCTGTAAAGGTAGTAAAAAGTGCATTCAGCACTAACTTTGCTGCATGTTCAATCAATTCAGGCTTGGCGTCTTGAATGACTTTGCTGGAAATCTCACAAATTTCTGCATAATTCAACGTATCTGCAAGTGCATCTGAGTTTGATGCCTGTTCTAAATCGGTTTGAATGATCAAGTCCAGCATTAAAGGCTGAATAATTTGACGCTCCCAGTTAAAGCAGCCAACGACTGTCTCAACTTTTAAACCTTCAATAATAATGGCGTCCATTGGATTGCTCGAGAATATGATATTTACAACTAATCTCCCTAAATCCCTCTTTTATAAAGAGGGACTTTTATCGCTTCTACTTTATCAAGCAATGAGAAACTCCTCCCTTTAGAAAGGGAGGTCGGGAGGGATTAAATTAATGCTTTAACAGCAGATTCGGATCCATGCTTTGCACCATCTGCAAACGCTGATCGGCATAGATATCGGTATACGGCGCAAGAATTCGCATGAAACGGTCGAAATACAGCATTTGCTTGAACAGCAAGGCAAAGTCACGCGGGAACCGGATCCCGTGACGTTCACCCACAGCCACCATATCCATCATGATATCGTTCAGGTCAGCAGGGTTTGACGTTAATAATTCCTGCGGATCCGCCATCAACACACCGCTAAATAAACGTTCCAGATCAGCAGCCAAGATTTTGGTGTCTATCTGCACAGCGGTCATACCCATTTTCAGCATGTTTTGCGCCATCAGCTCATAATTGGTATGTTGCAATGAATCCATGAATGCCATACATGCCGTCCATACTTCAGGCTTGAGCTGACCAACAATACCGAAATCAATAAAACCGACACGGCCATCTTCGAGTAGCATCAGGTTACCGGCATGCAGATCGGCATGGAAGCTGTTACACATCATCAAGCTGCCAAACCAGGTATTCATCGCAGTGATAAGTACTTGAGATGGATCTTTGGATACCTTTTTAACCACTTCAAAATCTGTCAAAGGCACACCGTATAAACGCTGCATGGTGAGCACACGACGGGTCGAATATTGATGATAAACCTTAGGTGCAGTCGCTGCCTGATTGTTGGTGATATTCAGGTAATTGACGAAATCATCCAGATTTTGTGCTTCTTCGATAAAATCGACTTCACGCACCATACGGGTTTTGATTTCTTCGACAATGTCGGCCAATGAAGCAAACTTGACTTTCGGGACTGCTTTTTCTAGCAACTTGGTCGCCCAATGCAGTACATTCAGGTCGGTATATAAAATCGTTTCTACACCCGGTTTTTGTACCTTAATCACGACATCTTCGCCAGACACCAGTTTGGCCGCATGCACCTGTGCAATAGATGCAGAAGCTAACGGCGTTTCATCAATCGATGCAAAGATTTCATCCAGATTACGTCCTGCAAATTCAGAGGCTAAAACCTGCTGGATATAACTAAATGGCAAGCGTGGTGTCTGATCCAGACAGCCCTGAAATTCTTCAACATATTCACGTGGAAAAAGCGAGGGCGTGCTGGCAATAAACTGACCCAGCTTGATATAAGTTGAACCTAAGGATTCAAAAGTTTCACGCATGAGTTTGGCATTACTTGGCTTTTCAGTGGCATATTTAAAGCCTGCCTTTGCCGCAACGACTGCTGTTTCTCCCATACGGGCAACTGAACGTATTCCATCTAACCAGATATTGTTTTTCATAATGTCTTAGGAAAAATTAATTAAACGCAGTGTAGCAAAAAAAATTCACTTTGCAGGCTTATCTTGCCTGACAGATTGGGCAATCTGTATCTTTTTCGAAAGCGAGAATCCGCTGTTTAAAGCTCATACCATCCCATAACAACAGCTTTTGTCGAAGTGGCATTTGACCCAATCCCAGATATAACAAGGCATGATGTGCCTGCAAGCTGGCCATCACATTCGGTGTGGTGGCCAGGACACCGGAATCTGCACAGCGTAGACTTTCATCGGCCTGATTTTCTGGCGGGAACAAGCAGGCATAACAGGCGGAATCCCCTTCGACCATAAACAGCTGCCCTTGCAAGCCAATCGCCGAGGCACTCAATAATGGTACATTCAGCTCAACACACATCTGATTGACCAGATAGCGTGTGGCAAACTGATCACATCCATCCAGCACCAGATCCTGATGCTCGATCACACTTACTGCATTTTCAGCCGTTAAGGCTTGATTCACATATTCAACTTGTGCGTTCGGATTAACCTGACTCATTCTTTTGGCCAGAGTTTCTGCCTTATAAAATCCAATATCCTGCGGCATAAATGCCAGTTGTCGCTGTAAATTACTCATCTCGATGGTATCCGGATCGATCAGGGTAATTTTTCCCACACCTGCACGTGCCAGAAGTTCTGCCAGTGCACAGCCTATCCCGCCACAACCAATAATGCAGACATTAGAAAATTTTAACCGTTCTTGAGCGTCAATATCCCAGCCATCCAGAAGAATCTGACGGCTATACAGATGCAGTTCAGCATCGGTGAGTTCGAATTCTGGGGATATGGTATCCATGTTAAATGTAGACAACGTCTTTCCTTGTTTCGAAAATTTTTAACAATGATCGTAAAATTAGCTTTACTGAAGTTTCTAAAGGCTGATAAATCTCTGGAATATCAATCTCAAATTCAATTCACAGCACATCAATAAATGGTTCGGCAATCGTTGAGGCAAATAGCATATCAGCTAAACGTTCGGTATCAAGATGCAGCCGCTATGGCTTGGCAAGATTTTTTGAATCACCTCAATTAAACGGTTCCGGCAAACAGCTCTTTCTCATTTATAAAAGGTGTCAAACCTGAAGTTTTTAAAATCTTTGCTATTGAATTACCCTGTAAATAGAACTGCCTTGTTTAGCAATTCTGTAGTCTCTGCCTGTATTTGAGTATGAAAATGTATGAGTTCAGTGAGACCTAAGGCATCTGTCTCTAAATATGATTAATCTGAAAATACCAAGCAATCTTTTCAGCTTTCATAAAATCGTATGGAGAACATACATGACCGAGCATAACAATACTCAACATGATAATCGTGAAAAATTATGGGAATTGATCAAGGATGTTCGTTACACCATGATCAGCCATTTAACTGACACACATGAAATACACTCCCAGCCGATGACCATGCTGAACTCCGAGCAGATGAATGAACGCCAAAACTTATATTTCATCCTGCGTAATACCAATGATCTGGTCAAAGCAGCAGAAACTGGCCGTGGTCAAATTGGCCTGTCTTTTGCAAAACCATCAGATGGTATCTATGTGTCGATCAGTGCTCATGCCCAGATCAGTACTGACCGCATTCTGATTGAACAGTTGTGGAATCCGTGGGCAGAAAACTGGTTTGAAGGCAAGGATGATCCGACCGTACGGGTATTAATTGCTGAAGCAGTCAGCGCAGAATACTGGAATGTCACAGATAACAAAGTTACCCAGCTTTTTAAAGCCTTAAAAGGCGGTGTTACCGGCGAAGCGGGCGAACCGCATGCAGAACATCAAAAAGTGAATCTACAAAGTAATATCTGGTAATGAATGAGATTTAGCCTCTTTATCTTAAGAGGCTAAATTTTTGATATATTTCATTTTAAATATTAATGTAATTTTACTGTAATGACATAAAAAATTATAATTTTTGCTTGCCTTAATTTGCTCTCTTAAAAATATAAGTTCGGGAAAATCAGCTCAATATCTGATTAAAATTTAAGTAGCAGATTTATTTCTTAAAAAACCAAAAGGCTGCTGTGGCAGCCTTTTAGCATTCAATCGAACAATTAATTTGAAAAATTAGCTGACTCGCTTCATCTCTTGAAGTTTGGCAACTTCCTGCTGTTTGAGTAAATTGCGCTGAATCTTGCCACTCGATGTTTTAGGCAAAGATGCCACAAACTCAATCTCTTTAGGATAGGCATGTTTGGATAAGCGTGAACGTACATAACTTTGCAGTTTCAACATCAAATCTTCAGTAGCCGGATAAGCCGATTTAAGCACTACAAAGGCTTTCACAATTTCTGTTCGTTCTGGATCTGGCTTTCCAACGACTGCGGATTCAAGCACTTCCTCACATTCAAGCAAGGTACTTTCTACATCAAAAGGCCCAACCCGATAGCCCGAGGTTGTAATGACATCGTCTGCACGCCCAATAAAATCAATACCGCCATATTCATTCAGCTTCACGGTATCACCAGTGAGATAATACTGCCCGACAAATGACTTGCGGTTATGCCCTGCATAGCCTTCAAACCACATCAAAGGTGAAGCTGAACAGTCGATAGCAAGTGTTCCAATACCGCCTTTTTCTACTTCCTGATGTTCTTTGTCCAATACAGCAAAACGATGCCCAGGAATAGCAAAACCGGCTGAACCAACTTTTTTATAATGCTCCAAGCCATGATGATTGGCGATCACCATACCCAGTTCAGTCTGTCCATATTGATCGTAAATATTCACATTTAAATCATGATTGAACCACTGAATCACTTCAGGCGTGAGCGGCTCACCTGCACTGCTTACCACGCGTAAATGCGAACTGATGCCTGCATCAAATTTTTCTTTAAAACCAAAGAACATGCGAAATGCGGTTGGCGAACCGGTCAGGTTACTAACCTGATATTTTTGAATGATTTGTACGGCATTATCGACACTAAAGCCACGTTCATCCATGATGATGCTGTGCCCTAAACTGAGCGGCCCTGCAATGCCATAATACAGTCCATACGCCCAGCCCGGGTCTGCCAGATTCCAGAAGGAATCTTCATCTCGCAGATCTACCGCGTGCAGCATATAGCCTTTAAAGGCCAACAAGGCTTTTAAACGTACAGGAACCGATTTTGCCAAGCCTGTCGTACCTGAAGTAAACATCATCAGGAAGACATCATTAAACTGGCAATTTACCGGTTCAAACTCCTCTGGTTGTTGCTGTAAGGCTGTCCAGAAATCCGCATCTTGATAATTATTTGTCGCTGTTTGATGCACAGTCAGAATATTAGGAACATTGAGATCATGAAGTTTCAGTCGCTGCTCTTCATCAGTAACAATCAACTGGGTGCCAGCGGTACTGATGCGATGTTCAATGGCTTTGCTTTCAAAGGCAGTAAATAAAGGTTGGTAAATGGCACCAATCCGCCAAGTGGCCAATATAGTAATTAAGAGTGCTGGCGTTCTTGGCAGCAACCCTGCAATACAGTCACCAGCCTTTAAACCCAGAGAATGCATATAATTGGCCAGCTGTCCTGAAGCCACGGCCAGTTGTTCAAAGGTCCACTGCTCTGCGTCTCCGTTTTTGCCTTCCCAAATCAGTGCAGTTCGGTTTTGACCCAAGTAGCGACCACAGCATTCGGTATACGCATTGATGTTCTCTGCGTTTCCAACCAGATGTTCTTGAACCATATTTTCAAAATTAAAATCAGCATATGCCTGTTCTAATGTCTTCATGACGACAACCTCTTTCCTATTGTATTTTTCAGGCGACCTTGCCTGAGTTTGTCCATTTGTATTTGTTGTTCCTGCTGATTCCATCAGCATACTTTTTTAAATCTGCATTCATGCCCTAGGACTAGAACATGAATAAGGCTTATTTTTCGATTATTCGTACTGTATGTCTTTAGATCATCATGTTCAGTTAAGTCCTGCAATTTCCATATCCATCAACGTAAGTGCCAGATTTGAACATCAATCAAAGTCTGTTTTTTTTAATTTAACAATCAGCGTTGACACACTTCACGTGCAATCACCAGTCGTTGAATATCTGATGCACCTTCATAAATCTGGCTCACTCGCACATCACGATAGATACGCTCAACCGGAAAATCAGAGACATAACCGTAGCCACCATGAATCTGGATCGCATCTGAACAGACTCGCTCTGCAATGGTCGATGCAAACAGCTTTGCCATCGATGCTTCTTTTAAACACGCCAAGCCTGCATCTTTTAACGTTGCAGCATGCAAGACAAGCTGACGTGCGGCTTCAATTTGGGTCGCCATATCTGCAAGCCTGAACGCCACAGCCTGATGCTGCACAATTTCCACACCAAAGGCTTTGCGTTCATTGGCATATTCCACTGCAGCATCTAGTGCAGCCCGCGCCATACCGACTGATTGTGCTGCAATGCCGATCCGACCCGATTCAAGATTCGACAAGGCAATTTTATAGCCTTCACCTTCCTGGCCCAGCAGGTTGGCAGCCGGAATCCGGCAGTTATCCAGAACGATGGTCGCGGTATCCGAACAATGCTGACCCATTTTCTCTTCTAGGCGTGACACGATATAACCCGGTGCATCGGTCGGCACCAGAAAGCATGAAATACCCTTTTTCCCTGCAGATTTATCAGTCACAGCAAAGACTAGTGCAATCTGTGCGTGTTTACCTGTCGTGATAAACTGCTTGGTACCATTTAGCACCCATTCATCGCCATCGCGTTCGGCTTTACACTCCAGCGAACTGGCATCCGAACCGGCCTGAGGTTCCGTCAAGCAGAAACAGCCTAGCCATTCACCTGTTGCCAGTTTAGTCAAATACTGCTGTTTTTGTGCCTCTGTGCCATAACGCTGGGTGATACCACAAGGCAAAGAATTCTGCACACTGACAATCGTCGAGATTGCACCATCACCTGCAGCGATCTCCTCTAGTGCCAAGACTAGTGAAACATAATCTAGGCCTGCCCCCCCCCATTCTTCAGCCACTGTCATGCCGAGTGCGCCAAGCTCGCCCAGCTCTTTAAGTTCTTGTGCTGGGAATTGTGCAGTTTTGTCGCGTAAGGCCGCTGTCGGTTTCAGTTTCTGCTGCGAATAATTTCGCATCATGTCCTGAATCATTTTTTGTTCATCATTTAAAATCATTGAACTTCCCTTTCTATATCTATTTATTTACTTCAAGCTTTTTACTATTGAGATCGTTGGCACGTCGGATAAGGCGGCATGGATGTCGCCTGCGAAACTGAGATACAGGGATGTATCTTCAGTTTCGCAAAGGATTTTTGTTTCTTTTGATCCTTCAAAAGAAAATGCATGCTTAAGCAAATTCATTTAAATTCAATGAGAAATTGGTAGCTGTGCAAATCATCATGTCCTATATAAATCGAAAACTTATTTAGGCTGCATACGGATTGCGCCATCCAAACGAATGACCTCACCATTCAAATAACTATTTTCAAAAATATGTCCCACCAGATGGGCAAATTCCTGTGGTTTTGCCAGACGTGGTGGAAACGGCACCATTTGTCCTAAAGCATCCTGGACATTTTGTGGCATGCCTTTTAGCATCGGAGTTTCCATAATGCCCGGCGCGATGGTCATGACACGGATCGCTTCACGAGCCAGTTCACGTGCCAAAGGTAAAGTCATTGCGACGACTGCACCTTTGGATGCCGCATAGGCAGTCTGACCAATTTGACCGTCATAAGCGGCAACTGAAGCAGTATTCACAATCACGCCACGTTCTTCTTCACCCGATTGCAACTCATATTTTGCAATTAAAGCCGCCGCATGACGCAACATATTAAAAGTACCATTTACATTAATATTGAGCACTTTTTGAAACATGGCTAATTCATGGATGCCGTTATGACCCAATACTTTGGCAGACGGTGCAATCCCGGCACAGTTGATCAAGCCATTCAGTTGACCATAATTGCTTTCGACTTCAGCAAAGAAGGCTTCGACAGCCTGCTCATCAGTGACATCCAGTTGTACAAATTCGGCCTGCTCACCCAGTTGCTCCTGCAGCGCGACACCCTGTTCCTGGTTCATGTCTACCAGAATAACCTTGGCACCCTGTTCCACCAGATAGGTTGCTGTGGCTGCACCCAGACCCGATGCGCCACCGGTAACCACTATAACTTTTCCCTGAATGTTCATGTTTATTTCCTAGCAATTTTTCTATTTCAGATACGACTTAATATGCAGAGTAAACAGAGTTTTTATTCTGTACAATTTCCAAATATTGCATCTTGCATGATGTATTTGGACAATGAAAACAAGGATGTCAGACTAAATATGCATAAGCCTGCACTGGAATATAGCAAAGGCACCATCTCGATTGATCTGGTGAACGAAGCATTGCTGGATGCCAAACGGCTGCAATTTGATATCTCTGACATTCTAAAAAAGGCCAATATCCCAGCAGAAGTATTGAATGCTCCCAAGGCACGCGTATCCGTTAGCCAATTTGCCCAATTATGGACTGTGCTTGCAGACAGCATGAATGACGAATTTTTTGGCATGGACAGCCATGCCATGCGTCGTGGCAGTTTTAAATTGCTTTCGAAAATGGTTATGCAGGCATATACACTGGAAAAAGCGCTGCAAAACATTCTGCAATTTCTCAACCTGGTTTTGGACGACCTGCAAAGCACGCTCATGGTTGAGGAACACTATGCCTATATCGTGATTTATGATTTAAAAACAACCAAACGCATGTTTAGTTATGCGACTTATCTGATGCTGATTCATACCCTGATCTGCTGGTTAAGTGGACAACGGATTTTGCTTAATCAGATTCAATTGAAATGTGCAGCACCACTGAATGATTTTGATTACAAAGTTCGATTCTGTGAACAGATTGAATATCAGGCCAGCGAAAACTATGTGCAATTTGATGCAAGCTATCTGCAACTGCCAATTAAACAGGATGCTCAGTCCTGGTATCAGTTTATTCAGCAAACCCCACAAAATTTATTGGTACGTTTTAAAAATCCCTATGCTTTAAGCACTCAGATTCGCCGACAATTGCTACAGGTTTCACCAGCAGAATGGCTGGAACTGAATGAACTGGCCTTAAAAATGAATATGTCTGAAGCGACCATGCAACGGCGTTTAAAAAGTGAAGGTGTCAGCTATCAACAGTTAAAAAATGAGATACGCCGGGATACCGCCATTGAGTTACTGACCCGTACTGAACAAAGTTTACAAGAGATCAGCGATCAGCTTAATTTTCAGGAATCCAGTGCATTTCATCGTGCATTCAAAAAGTGGACTGGCGTCAGTCCAGGCGCGTATCGACAAAATAATATTAGATAATTTATATAAATTTAGACTTTAAAAATATTACCGAAAAACACTTGGATTCTAAGCATTTATTTTTATTATGATTATATATTTCAAGCCCTAAAACATATATTAGCAGGACTACACAGTCACGCGGAAAGCTTTGCAATTTACCCGAGAATAGATTATTTTTCATTCAATTTATAGCACTTTTGCTATTGGCTGTACTCTCCATTTTCCTTTCTAGTTGAAGGTATCTCCATGTTAAAGATGACTGATGTGCTTGGGCAAAATCTTGTCCAAAACTTCTCTAAAGCTTTATTTTCTTCGACTGATCTGATCACAGAACAGTTGAATCAAGGGATTTTAAATGCATCGGATGCAGAACTGAAAGATGCAATTCTGCACTTCTTTAATCAGGTAGATGCTGTGGAAGCGGCTCAGGCCCTTGAAATTCCGGCAGAACGTATCAATGAATTACAACAAGGTATTGCCTTGAAAGATGAAAGATCTCTGGCAGACACTTTGAAAGTTGTGGCACTTTGTCTGGCAATGGAAACTAGCAGTTTGGATCAGGTAGAAGTCTATGACTGTCTACAAGACTATCCAATGTAATTCTTTTTTAAGTATTCCTCGAAAGCGGTGCTCTGGCATCGCTTTTTTGTTTTTAGTTATACTGCGTTGGCGTCATATCATTCAAAATACTTAAGGTTTCAGATGCAGTCAGGAATTTATAAAGAAAAAATCCAATAAAAAAGCGACCACATCGGTCGCTTTTTTATAAAGATAGATGACAGATTAATGTGGCCATTGACCCAAAGTTACGCGATCATTCCCGCCATAATCTTTAACCGTGCGGACTTGCTTATAACCCGCCTGTTTAAATAGATGTTGTACGGCATCTGCCTGATCATAACCATGCTCAAGCACCACCCAACCATTGACAGTCAAATGCTTCTTGGCTTGCAGAATAATCATTTCAATATCGGCCAGCCCCTTTTTATCTGCCACCAGCGCACGTTCCGGTTCAGTCGCCAGATTCTGCATATGCACATCATCAGCATCGATATAAGGTGGATTCGATACAATGGCATCAAAGAATTGACGGCCAAATGGTTTCAACCATGAACCCAGAACAAATTCCACATTCTCAATATCATGTTGTTCCGCATTATATTTCGCCACCTCAAGCGTAGGCTCGTAGATATCGGAAGCGGTTAGTGTCCAGTTAGAACGTTCAGATGCCAGTGATAAGGCAATTGCACCAGTACCTGTACCCAAATCCACCACACGGGCATCATCAGGCAGATCCAATTTCAACACAGTCTCAACCAGCACTTCAGTATCCGGACGTGGCACCAAGGTATCTTTGGTCACTTTGAGGTCTAAAGTCCAGAATGGCTGTGAACCAGTGACATAAGCCAAAGGCTCACCGGCAGCAATACGCGCCAATCCGTCTTTATACGCCTGTTCCTGTTCCGGCGTTAACTCCTGATCCTTTTTCATCAGCAGATCAAATGAATCAATCTTGGTGATGTGTTCCAGTAACCAGGCATTTTCCTGACGTTCGTAACTTTCAGCTTCGCCGCGTAAAGCCAAGGCTTGTAAAATATTCATTATCCACCATTCTGCTGTGCAAGCATGGCCAACTGATCCGCCTGATATTCGCGGTGCAGACTATCCAGCAATTCGGTCAAATCACCTTCCATCACGGCATCCAGCTTGTATAAAGTCAGGTTAATGCGGTGATCGGTCATACGACCTTGCGGATAGTTATAAGTACGGATACGTTCCGAACGATCACCCGATCCCACCAGGTCACGACGCATTTCCGAGGTTGCTGCATCTGCTGCTGCACGTTTGGCATTTTCCAAACGTGATACCAGCAGTGCCATCGCTTTGGCCTTGTTCTTATGCTGTGAACGCTCTTCCTGACATTCCACTACGGTGCCGGTTGGAATATGAGTAATACGTACTGCAGAATCGGTTTTGTTAACATGCTGACCACCTGCACCTGAAGCACGGTAGGTATCAATGCGCAAATCAGATGAGTTGATTTCAACCGAGGTATCGACATCAATTTCAGGAAGAATCGCAACGGTACATGCTGAGGTATGCACACGGCCTTGTGATTCGGTCGCTGGTACACGCTGTACACGATGCGCACCACTTTCAAATTTTAGACGACCGTAAACCCCGTCACCATTAATCAGGCAGATGACTTCTTTATAGCCACCATGTTCGCCTTCATTTTCAGAGAGGATTTCAATACGCCAGCCTTGGTTTTCCGCATATTTACTATACATACGAAATAAATCGCCTGAGAAAATCGCAGCTTCATCGCCGCCGGTTCCGGCACGAATCTCAAGATAAGCCGAGTTGGCATCATTCGGATCTTTCGGAATCATCAAGATGTTCAGGTCTGCTTCAAGCGATTCAATTAAAGCTTTATTCTCTTTAATTTCTTCCTGTGCCATTTCCTTAAAATCTGGATCTGACAGCATGGCCTGAGCTGTTTCAATGTCTTCTTCAGCCTGTCTGTACTTGGTCCAGACATTGGTGATTTCTGTTAAGTCATTATGCTCACGTGACAATTGACGGAAGCGCTTATTATCAGAAATGACTTCTACATCAGCCAGTAATGCGGTCAATTCTTCATGGCGGTCAGAGAGTTGGTCTAATCGTAAACGTAACGATTCTTTCATTTTCTAAAAAATCTCAAACATAGGCTGCGACTAAAAACCGATTTAGCACAGCGAAATCAAAAAATTGCGCCTAGTTTAACGATTCTGGCTTCTAATGAACATCATTATTGAGTAAGTCCACGCCGCTATCATTCTCTCTCGGCAGCATTTGTTAACAAATAAGATTAAAAATAGTGGAATTGCCTTTTTTATAATCGATCTTATGCTTATTTCTTGCAGATTTTACAATTCGCCAAATAAAGCAGGGAATTATGAAGAAACATCTTCATATTGTTTTGGGCATGATTTGTTACATTTTCCGCATCGAAATAACTACAGTCCTGTAGATGGACACGGAGTGATGACATGAAACTCAACGCACTTTTAATGAGTACAGTTTTAGCTGCTGGTTCAATGATGACCGTAAACGCACATGCCGACAGTACAGCGCGTGTTGCAGCAGCAAGTGCTTTAGGTAGTGTTGCAGGTACAGCATTAGGTAAAAACATGGGCGGTAACACCGGCGCAACCATTGGTGCTGCTTTAGGTGGTGCTGGCGGTGCAGCAGTTGCAAGCAGCAAGAAAAACCGTACTGAATCTGCCATTGGTGGTGCCCTAGGTGGCGGTGCCGGTTATACCGTAGGTAAAAATATGAGCGGTACTAACGGTGGTTATATCGGTTCAGCCTTAGGTGCTGCCGGTGGTGCGGCACTGGGTAACAAGATTGCCAAAGATAAAGCAGTGGAAAAACGCTCTAAACACTGGAAAAAACGTCACCGTTAATTTGCGCTCAGGCAGTTTAGACCAGACGCTACATTTAACATGAAAAGCACCTTTTGGTGCTTTTTTTATTGTGGCTTTACTACGTGAATTTTCAATTAATACATGAAATTACCCTGCCCACATCATGAATAAATTAAGGAGATAAAAATCACAATTCGCCAACATTGCCTCCATGCTGTTTGGCGCTTGCTAGATTAAATTTATCTCATCAACAAAATATAGCTAGATATATAAAAGGTGTCCTCATGAACTATAAATCTCTAATGATCGCTGTCGTAGCAACCTCAGCCATGGGTATGACAGCTGCCAATGCAGGCAATACAACCAATACAGCTTTAGCTTCTGCTTTGGGTGGTGTCGTTGGTGCCGCAGTAGGCAATAAAATGGGCGGTACTACTGGTGCAACAATCGGTTCAGCGATTGGTGGTGGTGCGGGTGCCGCAGTAGCAGCAAATAAACGTGACCGTAATGGTGCGATTATCGGTGGTGCTTTAGGTGGCGGTGCAGGTTATGCAGTTGGCCGAAATATGGCAGGCACCAACGGTGGTTATATCGGTGCGGCACTGGGTTCAGCAGGTGGTTCAGCTTTAGGTAAAAAAGTTAGCGAAGACCGTCGTTATGATGACCGCAGCGAACGTCGCTATAACTCTTCTCGTAACTACCGTTATAACGATTATCGCTATAACAACCGTCGTCGTTAAGATTTTCTCCCCTTATTCTTTCCTCCTTTATAAGCATCTTCGGATGCTTATTTTTTTGTCTTTATTTTTTATCTTTATCTTTTGGTTTACACTTATATCGATTTTTTTCGATATACAAATACATTCTAAAGTCGTATGCTTTTAGAGATGTCTATTTAAGAGTAATACTATGCGTACGCTTAACGATACCCAGTTCTCTATACTCGAACTGGTTCCTGTTCGTGACGACAAGAGCATTCAATTCGCGCTAAACCATGCGTTGGAACTTGCCCAAGCAGCAGAAAAATTGGGTTATCGCCGGATGTGGCTGGCAGAACATCATAATATGGATGGCATTGCCAGTTCAGCAACCGCAGTTCTCTTAGGCTATTTACTGGCGAATACCAAAACCCTAACTTTAGGCTCTGGCGGAATTATGCTGCCCAACCATGCCCCGCTGGTCGTGGCTGAACAGTTCGGCACCTTGGCAACGCTCTATCCGGACCGGATTGAACTGGGTTTGGGCCGTGCTCCGGGCACCGATCAAATGACCATGCGTGCCCTACGTCGTGGCCGTCAGGAAACCGAAGATCAGTTTCCGCAGGATGTTCTGGAAATTTTGCAGTATTTTAAAGATCCAATTCCAGGACAACGTATTGTGGCGACGCCGGGTCAAAGCACGCACGTACCCGTATGGCTTTTAGGTTCCAGCCTGTTCAGTGCACAATTAGCGGCGAAACTTGGTCTACCTTATTCCTTCGCTTCGCATTTTGCCCCGCGTATGCTGGGTCAGGCCATTCAGCTTTATCGTGAAAACTTTGAACCTTCTGAATACCTGGATCGTCCTTATGTGTCGATGGGTGTACCGACCTGTGTCGCAGATACTGATGAAGAAGCAGAATATCTAGCGACTAGTGCCTATCAGCGGGTTTTATCACTGATTCGTGGACAAAGCCTGAAACTTAAAGCACCAATTGACTCCATGAAAGGTCTGTGGTCGCCGCCGGAAAAAATGTCAGTCGATAATTTCTTTGCCATGGCTCAGGTCGGCTCCAAAGAAACCGTTAAAGCTGGGCTAGAATCGCTTTTGGCTAAATATGATGTGGATGAGTTTATCTTTACTTGTGACATCTATGACACTGACAAGCGCCTGCACAACTTTGAGCTATTAATGCAAATTAAAAATGGTCAGTAAATGAGAGTTGCATCTACCTATTCTCAGCAATGGGTAGATGTTTTTCATCTTTAAAGATAAATGACTAAAAGAAACATCCCAGTAAAATCATTTTTATTGACCTTTTCTATTAAAAAGCTTCTTTCTTGAACGAATACTTCACTTCTTTTCCTTCATCCATCTCAGCAAGTTAAAAGTCATTCCTTTTGGATCGCCTGTAAATCCATTCAGTCTTCAATAAAATCAGATTTTATATTTTGGTCAAATAGATGACTGTCTAAGTTAAATTTTTCACTTTACCCTGGCTTGAGTTTTTGTTTATATCTCATACAAAGAAAATTAATTATTAAATAAATTCAAGGAATTCTAATGTCTACCAAGCATGATCCACACGCTGGTATTTTTGAAAATCGCCCCGAACATTTTCAGCAGTTTAATGGAATTAAAGTGCCCTCTTCCGAACTGTTAAAATTGGGTTATGCAGATAAAGATATTGCGATTATTGGCACGGATCAGTTTACCGTGAGCCAGCTGGATAAAATCAGTCAACATGCCCGTTCGGTAAAAGTTTTCCAGATTAATCCTGCTTTTGTACTGCCCGGTTCCGACCGAATTCTGCAACGAATTATTAATCATCCGCTGATTGGTAAAAATCGCCGCTTATTTAACAACCGCATTAAAAGCCTGCTTTCTCTGCGGTTTTTAGAAAATCAGGTGCAGAATTTGTGGCTAAGACGCCAGTTAATGCCAAATCTTGCATCTTCCCGTAAAATTTATCTGAAATCAGATCATTATTATGCTGCCCTACAGCGTGAAAATTGCCACCTAATTACCTGGCCGATTCTGAAAATTTCGGAAAATACAATTCATTGTATTAATGGTGAACAGCATCCGGTCGATATCATTATTCATACTTATTTAGCAGAAAAATAACTCACGCTGGCGAGTAAAAATGAAAAATTGGTAAGCTGATAATGAGATTTTTATTTACGTATCAAGAACCGACATGATGATTTATTCAACAAAATGAGCAAAGAAGACTCTAAGGTATTTTTAAAAATCATACATTATTTCGATTAATCAATGCTTACTTGTAATTTTTAGCTATAAATCAAAGCCAAACCGCAGTTTGGCTCTGGCTGATTTCTTAACCGATTCGACGTTTTAAACCGGTCATTTGCAACACACGTGTTGAGATTTCTTCAATCGACATTTCAGACACATTCAGGTACTTGATGCCTTCCGAAATATAAATGCCTTCAATCGCACGTAACTCCATCTGACACTGACTAAAGCTGGCATAACGGCTATTGGCTTTACGCTCAGAACGAATGGCCACAAGGCGTTCCGCATCAATCATCAGGCCAAACAGCTTGTTTTTATGCGGTCGCAGCACGGCTGGCAGGCGGTTATCGTCCAAATCTTCTTCAGTCAGTGGATAGTTTGCTACGCGAATACCGAACTGCAAAGACAGATAAATAGAGGTCGGGGTTTTACCTGAACGCGATACACCAATCAGGATCAGGTCAGCTTTATCATAATGACGGGTACGTGCGCCGTCGTCGTTATCTAAAGCAAAATGAACAGCATCAATACGGGCCTTATAAGACTCAGAGTCGGTCACCGCATGGGTCTGCCCGACTAAAGTTGTAGGAATCGTGCCTAATTCATCAGCCAACTTGCTAATAAGCCCTTCAAATACATCAAGATTTACTGCATTTGCGGTGTTAATAATGTCGCGCACATAGGGATCAACCAGGGTGTCAAATACCAGCGGTTTTTCACCGTCGATTTGAGCTCTTGCATTGATCTCTGCCACCACGTTTGTGGCCGCCTCTTCGGAACTAATGTAAGGAATAATATGAATGTCAAATTTCACATGCGGAAACTGCGCTAACAGCGAGTGTCCAAGGGTTTCAGCGGTGATGGCGGTACCATCTGAAATAAAGAAAACACTACGCTGAATTTGTTTACCTTCCGACATTAAAATTCTCCTCCAACATTTGTCTTAGTGCTATATAATCTTTATAGTAAACCGATCTTACATGACTGTCGCTTAGTAAAATCAAAAACCTAGATGATTTGCTATACTCTCATGCCGAGATAGTGATTAATACTGCAAAAGTGGAGTAACAACTTTGGAAGCGCGCGTAATTGGTCTGGAAAAATTAGGGAAGCACGACGTTGAGCTGGTCGGTGGGAAAAACTCATCACTAGGCGAAATGATCAGCCACTTATCAAATGCTGGTGTATCTGTGCCAGGTGGTTTCGCAACGACTGCCGATGCCTACCGTGAATTTCTCGAGCAAAGTGGCCTAAACGCTAAAATCAATGCAGAGCTTGCTGCACTCAATGTTGATGATGTAAATGCACTCGCTGAAACTGGCGCAAAAATTCGTCAATGGATTGTGGATACTCCACTTACGCCTGCATTAGAACAAGAAGTTCGTACGGCATTTGCAGAACTTTCTAACGGCAACCCTGACATCGCGGTTGCCGTTCGTTCTTCTGCAACTGCAGAAGATTTGCCGGATGCTTCTTTTGCCGGCCAGCAAGAAACTTTCTTGAACATTCGTGGTATCGATAACGTTCTGATCGCAATCAAAGAAGTGTTTGCATCTTTGTACAACGACCGCGCAATCTCATACCGTGTACACCAAAACTTTGCCCATGATGTAGTTGCCCTGTCTGCTGGTGTACAACGCATGGTTCGTTCAGAAACTGGCGCTGCAGGTGTGATGTTTACGCTAGATACTGAATCAGGCTTCCGTGATGCAGTATTCATTACTGCATCTTATGGTTTGGGTGAAATGGTCGTTCAAGGTGCAGTTAACCCGGACGAATTCTATATTTCTAAACCGCTTTTAAATGCAGGCCGACACGCGATCCTTCGTCGCAACCTGGGTTCTAAGCACCAGAAAATGATTTATGGTGAAGAAGCATCTGCAGGTAAATCTGTCGTTGTCGTGGATGTTGAAAAAGCTGAACGCCAACAGTTCGCTTTAAACGACCAGGAATTACAAGAACTTGCTAAACAAGCGCTGATCATTGAAAACCACTACGGTGCACCAATGGACATCGAGTGGGCAAAAGATGGCGATGATGGCAAGATTTACATCGTTCAGGCGCGTCCTGAAACTGTAAAAAGCCGTGAAAATGTCGGCACCATGGAACGCTACCTGTTGAAACAACGCGGTACTGTGATCTGTGAAGGCCGTTCAATCGGTCAACGCATTGGTTCTGGTAAAGTCCGCATTGTGACGTCTATTAAAGAAATGGACAAAGTACAAGACGGTGATGTTCTTGTATCTGATATGACTGACCCGGATTGGGAACCAGTCATGAAACGTGCAGCTGCGATTGTAACAAACCGTGGTGGTCGTACTTGTCACGCAGCAATTATTGCACGTGAGCTTGGTGTTCCTGCAATCGTGGGTTGTGGTAATGCAACTGAAGTTCTTGTAGACGGTCAGGAAGTGACTGTGTCTTGTGCCGAAGGTGATACTGGCTTTATCTATGAAGGCGCACTAGATTTTGAAATTCAAAAGAATTCAATTGAGTCTATGCCTGCTCTTCCATTTAAAGTCATGATGAACGTGGGTAACCCGGACCGTGCATTTGACTTTGCTCAAATTCCAAACGCAGGTATTGGTCTGGCGCGTCTTGAATTCATTATTAACCGTATGATTGGTGTTCACCCGAAAGCATTGATCAATATTGACAGCCTTCCACGTGAAACACGTGCAGCAGTCATGGCGCGTACTGCAGGTTATGCATCTCCAATCGAATTCTATGTAGAGAAACTGGTTGAAGGTATCTCGACACTTGCTGCTGCATTTGCAGACAAGCCAGTCATTGTTCGTATGTCAGACTTTAAGTCTAACGAATATGCAAACTTGATCGGTGGTAAGTTATACGAGCCAGAAGAAGAAAACCCGATGCTAGGTTTCCGTGGTGCAAGTCGCTACGTTTCTGATAACTTCCGTGATTGCTTCGAACTTGAATGTCGTGCATTGAAAAAGGCACGTGATGAAATGGGTTTAACCAATATCCAGATCATGATTCCATTTGTTCGTACTGTTGCTGAAGCGAAACGTGTAATTGAACTTCTTGCATTAAATGGTCTTAAGCGCGGTGAAAACGGCCTTAAAGTGATCATGATGTGTGAACTTCCAACCAATGCTTTATTGGCAGATCAGTTCCTTGAACATTTCGATGGTTTCTCTATTGGTTCAAACGACTTGACACAATTAACACTTGGTCTTGACCGTGACTCTGGTATTGTCTCTCACCTATTTGATGAGCGCGACCCTGCGGTTAAAGCGTTACTTTCTCTTGCAATTCAAGCATGCCGTAAAGCTGGCAAATATGTCGGTATTTGTGGTCAAGGTCCTTCTGATCACCCAGATCTTGCACAATGGTTAATGGAACAAGGTATCGACTCTGTGTCTTTAAACCCAGACTCGGTACTTGAAACTTGGTTCTTCCTGGCTGAAGAAAAAGTGCAAAAAGCATAAACAATTGTGAATAAAAAAGACCCTTTGATAGGGTCTTTTTTATGAGATAGATATTATGATTTATTGTTTTAAAATTGATAACTAAAGATCCAATCGAAAGCTAAACAATTGAATTTATAAATACAATTAAATCAAAGCTTATCAATACATGAAAACTGTAATGACAAACAAATACCAACAGTAAAGTCATGTCAAAATGGCAATAATAATAAATAACCATCGAATGTTCAGGAAGATATTTTTAAGAATGCAGATCCTTGCAATTTTGTATGGGCGCATTTTTAATGAGAAATATGATTGAAAATCCTCAATTAATCTATATCTTACGATAAGAGGATATTTGTTTTCAAAACAGAATTCAATACAATCTTGATCAAAGCTATTATCAGTTCACATTTATATATTGAGATTCAGTCTATATGCAGATTTACTTGGCACGAAACAATCAACAAGCTGGTCCATATACGCTCGAGCAATTGAATCAGATGCTGGCGAATCAACAAGTCATGCTGACTGACCTGGCATGGCATCAAGGTATGACAGAATGGAAAGCCTTAGGTGAACTTACCCAAGGAAAATCGGTATATCAACCTGAAGGTTATGTCGCTCCGGCAGTCACACCTGAAACGCCGGTATTCCAGAATAGCCAACCAACGACTTCGGCCTACTCACAGCCTCATACTCAAACAGCAACTCAAAAAAATGAACTTGCCAGTATTCCAAGCCGTATCCTGGCCAAAATTGTAGACGTATTACTGTGGCTACCAGCAACCTTCATTTTGACTGCTTTTTTTACGCCTGAACAGGAAACCCGGTTTGCTCAACTGAATGAAGAATTCATGAATGTTGTGCTGAGTAGCGATGCAGATCCTGCAATGGCTCAGCAATTACAGACTCAAATGTTTGAGATGTTTTCTCAGCAGGCGTGGCTTGCCACAGCGGTCTATTTGATTATCATGCTGGCCATTCAAGCCTTTCTGATTGCAAAATCAGGCCAAAGTATTGGTAAAAAGCTCACAAAAATCAAAATTGTAGATACAGAATCAGGTGAAAAGCCCAGCCTGTTGCGCGCTTTTACTATTCGTAGCGTATTCTTCATATTTTTAAATATTGTATTTATGCCACTGAGTTTAATTATTGACTGGGCCTTCGGATTGGGCAAAAAACGTCAAACCTTGCACGATAAACTCGCAAAAACGAAAGTTGTGAAACAATAGCGCAGGAATACACAAAATGGGATGAATATCATCCCATTTTGATTACAGAACTTTGAAATTGAAATAAAATTCCCATAAATCCTCCCCAATCCAGACCAGCAAAATCGGTTTTTATTACAGGCATTTAAAGCGCCCTAGATATAGCTTAGTTCGTGAATCTCAGGCATAATGCCCTACAACGTAGCGGTGTATTGTGATTAATAGGATGTTTTGTAAAATTCAGCCTTTTTTGTCATATGCACTTTAATCGCTATCCCATATTAAATTAGGGAATGGGACTCTTCACCGAGGTTGTAAAATGAGACAAACGATTTTAGCTGTATTGTCTTTATCTGCGATGACTGCACTCTTGACCGGGTGTGGTGGTGATATGGTACTTCTGAACTCTAAAGGTCCAGTTGCAGCAGGTCAAAGTAACCTGATGATGACTGCGATTTACTTAATGCTTTTGGTGGTTATTCCATCAATCATCATGGCATTATGGTTCGGTTGGAAATATCGTGCATCGAATAAAGACGCAGACTATAAACCTACATGGGCACACTCTACTGCGATTGAAATTGTGGTATGGGGTATCCCTGTCATTATTATTGGTATTTTAGCTTGGTTAACTTGGTGGGGTTCCCACAAGTATGACCCATACCGTCCAATTGAAGCAGATAAAGCACCTTTAACTGTTCAGGTTATTGCTGAGCAATTTAAATGGATCTTCATCTATCCTGAGCAAGGCATTGCAACTGTTAACGAATTGCGTTTCCCAGAGCAAACTCCGGTAAGCCTTCGTTTAACCTCTAACTTCACGATGAACTCGTTCTTCATCCCGGCGTTAAGTGGTCAGATTTATGCAATGGCAGGTATGCAAACTCACCTTAACTTCTTAGCTGATGAAACTAGTCCAGCTGAAGGTTATCGTGGTTTCTCTTCAAACTATTCAGGCTATGGCTTCTCACAAATGCGCTTCCGTGCACATTCTGTGACTGATGCTCAATTTGCTGAATGGATTTCTGCTGTTCAGGCAGGAAACGGTACTTCAGTTAACCCTAATGCAGTACAAAAAACTGTTCTAGACCAAGCTGAATTTGCAACTTTACGTGACGGCAACCGTGGTAAACACCAGATCGAAGCGATTATTGCAAAAGCTGAAACTCCTGAAGAGAAGGCTGCTGCTGAAGCAATGAAGCCTTACCCTACTAAGCCACATCCTGTGACTTACTACTCTTCTGTAGAGCAAGGTTTGTTTGAATCTGTGATTCACAAGTATATGAGTAACTACCACGGTGCTGACCATTCAGCTCCTGTAGAAGCTGCAGCGACTGATGCTGTTGCTCATGAAGCGTCTGCTTCTGAAGCTCATGTAGCTGGTGAACATGCGACTGCTTCTCAAGGAGAATAAGACATGAGCTTCTTAGGTAAGTTAGGTCCGGATGCAATTCCTTACGATCCAATCGTATTGGCAACTGTTGCAATGATGATCTTGGGTGGTATCGCAGTTGTTGCCGGTATTACCTACTTCAAAAAATGGGGCTACCTGTGGAACGAATGGTTCACATCTGTAGACCATAAAAAAATTGGTATCATGTACCTGTTCGTATCGATCATCATGCTGGTGCGTGGTTTCGCCGATGCGATCATGATGCGTCTTCAGCAGTTCCTTGCAAAAGGTGGCGGCGAAGGTTATTTACACCCTGAGCATTACGATCAGATCTTTACCGCGCATGGCGTGATCATGATCTTCTTCGTGGCAATGGGTCTTGTTGTTGGTTTGATGAACATCTCTGTACCGCTTCAAATCGGTGCACGTGACGTTGCATTTCCATTATTAAACTCACTCAGCTTCTGGTTATTCGCCGGTGCTGCGGGTCTAATGATGGTGTCACTCGCGTTAGGTGAGTTCGCTGCAACAGGCTGGATGGCATACCCTCCACTGTCTGGCATTGAATACTCTCCAGGCGTAGGTATGGACTACTATATCTGGGCACTGCAAATTTCAGGTCTGGGTACGCTATTAACGGGTGTTAACTTCTTCGTTACCATCATCAAAATGCGTGCGCCTGGCATGAAACTTATGGAAATGCCAATCTTTACCTGGACATCTTTATGTACAGCAGTATTGATTATTGCGGCTTTCCCAGTGTTGACTGCAACAATTGCAATGTTAACGCTTGACCGTTACTTCGGTTTCCACTTCTTTACTAACGACTTGGGTGGTAGCCCGATGTTGTACGTGAACTTGATTTGGACTTGGGGTCACCCGGAAGTATATATCTTGGTATTACCAGCATTTGGTATTTACTCTGAAGTTGTTGCGACTTTCTCGCGCAAAGCATTGTTCGGTTACAAATCAATGGTGTATGCAACAGTAGCAATCACAGTATTGTCATTCGTTGTATGGGTTCACCACTTCTTTACCATGGGTGCAGGTGCCAACGTTAACGCGTTCTTCGGTATCATGACCATGATTATTGCGATTCCTACAGGTGTGAAAATCTTCTCTTGGTTATTCACCATGTACAAGGGTCGTATTGTTTACACTACTCCAATGCTATGGACACTAGGCTTCCTGGTAACTTTCGGTATCGGTGGTTTAACAGGTGTATTGATGGCGGTTCCACCAGCGGACTTCCTGGTACATAACTCTTTATTCCTGATTGCTCACTTCCATAACGTAATTATTGGTGGTGTAGTATTTGCGATGTTCGCAGGTATCATCTTCTACTGGCCGAAAATGTTCGGTTGGAGACTGAATGAGACTTGGGGTAAAGCAGCGTTCTGGTTCTGGTTCTTCGGTTTCTACTTTGCGTTCATGCCACTTTATATCCTTGGTTTCATGGGTATGACACGTCGTTTGAATACATTTGACAACCCAGAATGGGACCCGTATGTAAATATCGCGATGTTCGGTGCAGTTCTGATTGCGCTTGGTATCGTATGTTTCATTCTGCAAATCGTGGTTGGTTTCTTACAACGTGACCAACGTCTGGATTTGACTGGCGATCCATGGGATGGTCGTACCCTTGAATGGGCGACATCTTCTCCTGCTCCGTTCTATAACTTTGCTCATCTTCCAAAGATCAATGGTATTGATACTTTCTGGATCGAGAAAGAAAATGGTGTTGCGTATGCAAAACCAACGAAGTACGAAGATGTTCATATGCCAACTAACCGTGCTGCCGGTTTCGTTATCGCGATGTTCATCACTGTTATGGGCTTCGGTTTAATCTGGCACATCTGGTGGTTAGTAGTTGTTACGTTCCTTGCTTCTATCATTAGCTTCATCGTGTCTTCTTTCACTAAGAAAGTGGATTACTATGTTCCAGCTGCTGAAGTTGAGCGTATTGAAAACGAACGCTATGCGATTCTTGAAAAACACTTGAAGAAGGACTAAGACAATGGCTGAAGTACTTCATCACGATAACCACGGACACGATGAGCATCATCATCACGATGATACTGACATCACCGTCTTTGGTTTCTGGACTTACTTGATGAGTGACCTTGTCCTGTTCGGTACACTCTTCATTGCGTTCGCTGTTTTGAGTAGCCACATTCCTGTGGATACTCCAAGTGCGAGAGACCTGTTTGGCGACTCTTTAGGTTTCGTTCTTACTGAAACCTTCGCCCTATTGATCTCTTCTGTAACCTTTGGTTTTGCAGTTCTTGCTGCATACAAAAAAGACGTTGCAAAAGTACTGACTTGGTTAGCGATTACTTGGGTATTCGGTGCTATCTTCATCGGCATGGAACTATATGAGTTCAATCACTTAGTTCATGCTGGTCACGGTCCAAGCACAAGTGCGTTCTTATCTGCGTTCTTTACTTTGGTAGGTACGCACGGTATTCACGTAACTTCTGGTCTGGTCTGGATGATCGTGCTTATGGTTCAAATCAAGAAATATGGTTTGACTCTTGCAAACACGCGTCGTCTAGCTTGCCTAAGCTTGTTCTGGCACTTCCTTGACATCGTTTGGATCTGTGTATTCAGCGTAGTTTACTTGATGGGAGTTCTGTAATGAGTCACGATCATAACGCTGCTGGCGAATCACACGGTAACGTTAAGCAATATACCGTTGGCTTCATCCTTTCTGTCATCCTTACCGTAATTCCATTCGGTATGGTAATGGCAGGCGGTTTTGGCCGTGGTATCTTAATTACTGTCATCGCGATTACTGCGGTTGCTCAGATTCTTGTGCAGTTAATTTACTTCCTGCATATGAACTCTTCTTCAGAGCAACGCTGGAACGTGATTGCATTCGTGTATACCATCTTAACTATCGCTATTCTTTTAGTGGGTTCTGTATGGATCATGAATTACCTACACTACAACATGATGATCTAAACTGGTCGTCATGCTGAAAAAGTATTTATTCCTGACTAAGCCAGGAATTCTCTTCGGTAACTTTGTTACCACTTTGGGTGGCTACTTCGTAGCCACTCAAGGTTCTGTAGATTTCCTTCTCCTGCTTATTACCCTTCTCGGTACTACGCTTGTCGTAGCATCAGGATGTGTGGTCAATAACGTGATTGACCAGGACATCGACCAAAAAATGCAGCGCACCCAAAACCGTGCTCTGGTCACCAAAACCATTTCCGAACCTGTTGCCCTGGCCTTTGCCCTGGTATTAGGCATCGCTGGTTTTAGTCTTTTATGGTTCTGGGTAAATGCGTACGCTTTCTTATTCGCGGTGATTGGTTTTGTCGTATATGTTGGTTTCTACAGCCTATGGACAAAACGAACCACAATTCATCAAACTGTTGTAGGCAGTATTTCTGGTGCAGCTCCGCCTGTCATTGGTTATACCGCAGTGGCCAATCAATTTGACCTCGGTGCGTTACTGATCTTTTTAGGTTATGCGCTATGGCAAATGCCTCACTCATGGGCGATTGCGATTTACCGCTTTGATGATTACAAAAATGCAGGCATTCCGATCTTGCCTGTGGCACGTTCGATTCATCGTACCAAGATTGAATCACTGGTTTATGTGGTGTTATTCACGCTGACCATGAATGCGTTATTTGTCTTTGGTTATGCCAACTGGTTCTATGCAGTGATTTTAAACTTACTGTGCATTTACTGGTTGTATATCGGTGTCATTGGATTTAAAGCTGAAAATGATCAACTTTGGGCAAAGAAATATTTCTTGTTCTCGGTGATCCTGATTACTGTCATTAGTATTATCTTTAGCTTTACCTCAACTGCGCCATCTACACAGATTGTATTTTTTTAAAAAGATAGAGTTAGTCTCTATCTTTTTTTATTTTGATTTCTCTTAATCCCCTACTTCCAATAGTTGTAGAGCAGAATCAAAAATTCGGCTTTATAAAGCTAAACCTCGATCTTCCTGATCGCTTAGAAAATTCAATCTTTCTGGTTCCAGACTCCGATCCTTCAGTTTTCTAGATTTTCTGGCCTGATAAGTAAAGCTTGATCTTCGCAACAATACATGTGCTGAATTTAACCAGTCCAAATTTGCTTAAAGCCAAAGTCAGGTTCTGATGATCGATCTGGTTATAGAGATAATTTCGCAAAAATGTCTTATTTGGTTGAAATTATCCCTAAAGATCACTACAATTCCCCCTTCGCAAACACTGCGACACAACTTTGGTTGTGACTCCTTGCTTCAATTTACTTAAATTGGGGCTGTCCAAACCGTAAGGAGCTGACAATGCGTCATTACGAAATCGTACTTTTAGTACACCCTGATCAAAGCGATCAAGTAGTTGGTATGGTAGAACGCTACCTAACTCACATCAAAGAAGCTGAAGGTCAAATTCACCGTCTTGAAGACTGGGGCCGTCGTCAATTGGCTTACCCAATCAACAAGATCCACAAAGCTCACTACATTCTTATGAATGTTGAGTGTGGTCAAACTACTCTTGATGAGCTTGAAGAATTGTTCCGTTATAACGACGCAATCATTCGTAGCCTTATCATCCGTCGTGAAAACGCTATCACTGAAGAGTCATTATTGGCGAAAAGTGCTGAAGAAAAACGTGCGCGTAAAGCTCAACGTGAAGAAGCACAACACGCTCAAGACTCTGCTGAAGCTTAAGGAGAACATAACATGGCACGTTTTTACCGTCGTCGCAAGTTCTGCCGCTTTACAGCTGAGAACGTTACGTACATCGACTACAAAGATATCGACACTTTAAAACAGTACATCACTGAAAACGGCAAAATTGTTCCTAGCCGTATTACAGGTACTAAAGCTCGTTACCAACGTCAATTAGCGTTAGCTATCAAACAAGCTCGCTACTTGTCTTTGATCCCTTACACTGACAATCATAAGTGAGGTTGAGCTGTGGATATTATCTTATTACAACGCATTAAAAACCTAGGTAAACTAGGCGATAAAGTTTCAGTTAAAGCTGGTTACGGCCGTAACTTCCTTATCCCTCAAGGTAAGGCTGTTGCTGCAACTGAAGCAAACACTGCTGCTTTTGAAGCTCGTCGTGCTGAACTTGAGAAAGAAGAAGCTGCTATCTTGGCTGCTGCTCAAGCACGTGCTGACCAATTGAACGAAGTGAACATCGTTATCACTGCGAAAGCTGGTGATGAAGGTAAACTATTCGGTTCTATCGGTACTCGTGACATCGCTGACGCGTTGACAAATGCTGGTCTAGAAGTAGACCGTGCTGAAGTACGTCTTCCAAATGGCGCGCTTCGTCACACTGGCGAATTTAACATCGCAATCCAATTGCACCATGATGTTACTGCAGAAGTTCTAGTTACTATCGTAGCTGAGTAATTTCTCGCCTCAAAAAGAGCATGCGAAAGCATGCTCTTTTTTTATCTCTAAAAAATATAATCTAGCCAACACTGTCAAATTCATTTTATTATTCGTGTTTACAAAAAATTGCACTTCGCATTTTTGATCAGAGCGCGTATCATTTCATCTCGTAGTGAATAAACGCTATTCATCTCCGACGATATTTAACCATTGTATTTAAAATCAGGGATTTATATGTCACAGGCGAATGCCAGCAAAAAGGTAGCTACTGCTAAACCGGAAATTGTTACTGAAAATAGCAATCTCAAGGAGTTCCGTACTCCACCCCACAATTTAGCAATTGAACAGGCTGTACTTGCTGCCCTTATGACTGTGGCTGAATCTTTTGAGCAGGTCGGTGATGTGCTGACCGAAAATGATTTTTATGCCACCCGACACAAATATATCTTCCGTGCCATTGAGCAGCTCTCTAAAGAAAACTCGCCTTATGATGCGGTTCTGGTGCATGACTGGCTCATCAAACAAAACTTGCTCGATGCAATTGGTGGCGAAGAATATCTGATGCAGTTAATGGCAGATTCGCCATCGAGTTTCTATAACCTGGAAACTTATGCAGGCAAAATTAAAGAATTCTCTACCCTGCGTAGTATGATTAAAGTCAGCTCTGAAATTTTACAAAATGCCTATGACACCAAAGGCCGTACTGTCAGTGAAATTCTGGATCTGGCTGAGACCAATATTTTCTCGATTGCCGAACAGCATAATAACAATGCCAAAGCGCAAGGCCCTAAGCCGATCAACTCGGTGGTTGCGGACGTATTTGATAAATTAAATGAACTGTCACAAATGGAAGGTAGCATTACCGGTTTAACTACTGGTTTTGTGGAACTGGATAACAAAACTTCCGGCATGCAATCTGGTGATTTAATTATTGTCGCGGCGCGTCCATCCATGGGTAAAACCACCTTTGCCATGAATCTGGTCGAAAGTGTTTTATTCAATAACAACCTGCCTGCTCTGGTCTATTCAATGGAGATGCCAGCCGACTCGATCGCCATGCGTTTGATTTCATCATTTGGTCGCGTGCATCAAGGACACTTACGTTCTGGTAAAATGGACAGTGATGAATGGTCAAAAGTCACCAGTACCATTGTGCATTTACAAGAAAAAAATCTGTATATCGATGATTCTTCTGCACTGCCGCCGACAGAATTACGTGCCCGTGCGCGTCGTATTGCCAAAATGCATGGCGGAAAGCTGGGCTGCATCATGGTCGATTACCTGCAGCTGATGAAAGTCCCTGGCATGGGTGATAACCGTGTTGGCGAGATCTCGGAAATTTCCCGAAGCTTAAAAGCCTTGGCGAAGGAAATGCAGTGTCCAGTGATTGCCCTGTCACAGCTCAACCGATCGCTGGAGAACCGTCCAAACAAACGTCCGGTGATGTCCGACTTGCGTGAATCTGGTGCGATCGAGCAGGATGCCGACTTGATCATGTTTATTTACCGGGACGAGGTTTATAATAAGGAATCCAAGGAAGCTGGCACTGCTGAAATTATTATCGGTAAACAACGTAACGGCCCGATTGGTACCGTACGTCTGGCATTCGAAGGTCAATATACCCGCTTTAGTAATCTCTCACCTGAGTTCTATGCTCAGTATGATGATGAAGAGTAATCAGACTCTCGTCATCACATTTCCATCGTCCCTCTAGGAGTAATTTAGGGTGCGTCAAGCTACAGTTTATATTGACAGCGCTGCGCTGCAATATAATTTAAACCGTGTCAAACAACTTGCCCCAACCGCGAAAATAGTCAGCATGGTAAAGGCCAATGCTTATGGACACGGAGTTAAAGACTGCTTAGCAGCCTTAAGCGAAACCGATGCCTTTGGTGTCGCCTGCCTGCAAGAAGCCTTGGAAATTCGTGAATTAGGCTATCTACAGCCGATCACGCTCATCGAAGGTGTTTTTTCTGCAGATGAGATGCCAATCGTAATCGAACAGAATATTGAAGTTGTGGTACATCATCAGGCCCAACTCGACTGGTTACTGGCTCATAAAGAGACCTATATCGCCAAAGATCTTAAAGTCTGGGTCAAACTGAACAGCGGCATGAACCGATTAGGTTTCAAAATTGAAGCAATCAAAGACGTAATTCATACGCTAAAAGCTGAAGGATTTACTTGTGTGCTTGCCATGCATTTTGCCAATGCCGATGCCGAGCATCCGCTGAATGATGAACAAATCCGTCAATTCTTAGAAATTAAAAATGACTGTGCCCCAATTTTAGCCTCTTGCTGTAACTCGGCTGCAATCTATAAATATCCAGAATTGCATTTTGACTATGTCCGTCCCGGGATCATGCTCTACGGTGCGACTCCATTTGCAGACCAGGATGTGCATAATCTGGACTTAAAGCCAGTCATGAAGTTTACAGCTGAAATTATTGCCTTGAATGATATTCAAGCGGGTGAGCATGTCGGTTATGGTTCGACGTTTACCGCAAATCAAGACATGACGCTAGCGATTGTTTCAATTGGCTATGGTGATGGCTACCCTCGCGCTTTCCTGAAACAGAACTATGTCGCGATTAATGGCCAGCAAACTCGTGTGATCGGCCGCGTAGCGATGGATATGATTGCCATTGATGTGACAGGACTAGAAGTGCAATTGGGCACAGAAGTCGAACTTTGGGGTAAAACCCGTCTGGTGGATGATGTAGCGACAGCCAATGGCACGATTGGTTATGAACTATTATGCAGGCTCAGCAATCGTCCACTACGCCAAGTAGTCTGATCTAGTTCTCAAAATAAAAAAAGCCCAACTTATGTTGGGCTTTTTCTTTAGGCTGACTTTTGTTCTTCGCCCTGCTCTATGCATAATTGCATTAATAAGGCATCGACATGGCTTTGCTGAAAGGCAAAAGGATTAAAGTCATCAAATCCCATTTCCCGACAGAATTGCTGGATCTGACTGCGTTTGGAAATATATTTCATGGACCAGTCCGGGAAACTTGGATATTCAATTTCCTTGGTCTCAAATAATTTAATATCCTGATGGCGAGGATCTTTATTCAGTCGCTCCACCAGCAGACTTTTTAAAGTGGGACATTCACCTTCGAGACATTGAAAAAAATGACCATCTGCGAAATACAGTACACCTGTCACTTGATGCTGGTAATTAAAATCACGAGCTTCTTTCAGGATATTCGCCAAATCTTCAAGTAAGTCAGGTTTGGGAGAAGTACTTTTACTGGCATAACAAAATTGGTACATGTGCTAACTCCTCTTTTTTTATTATACCTGATGCATAGAAGTTAACACTGTACGCGAAAAACCTGAACCCGGATAGGTTTATTATAAGAAATACTCATTAGAGGGAACCGGAAGTTCCGCCAATCCTTTTTTCAAGGTCTCTGACCATTGCCGGCTGATTGACGTGAAATACTCATCATCTTCGGCAATACGCTTGCCTCTTGGCATGATCAGACTGTCTTTTTTATAGACCAGCACATCGAGGGGCATACCAACCGATACATTGGAACGTAGGGTCGATGCAAATGAAATCAGGGAACAGCGCAAAGCTTCATCCAGCGGCATATCATAAGTCAGCGCACGATCCAGGATCGGCTTGCCATATTTACTTTCGCCAATCTGGAAATACGGCGTATCGCGTGTGGCACAGATAAAGTTCCCTTGTGGATAGACATGATAAAGCTGCATGTCCTGATCTTTAAGTTGCCCACCGACCAGCAGATTGCAATAATAATTACTTTGTTCCGAAATATCGCTCGTAACATTCGCAATCACTTTCTTCAGTATACTACCTACCAGCTCAGCGACATCAAACATGGTGTGCAGACTCAAGATATTGGGTTCCTGCTTCAGTTCGAGCTGATTTTTAGTATGCCCAATTACGGCTTGTGTTGTTGCCAGATTTCCGGATGCCTGTATGACGATCATACGTTCCCCAGGAATACCAAAGGTATACAACTTTCGAAATACAGAAATGTGATCTACTCCGGCATTTGTCCGGGTATCACTGATAAAAAGCATACCTTGCTCTAAACGTAGTGCACAACAATACGTCATTCATTCGTCCTTATTAACATCCTAGCACTTGAACGATGGAATGCATGGATTCCACACCGCCCTTTTCTCTGACACCGCGTACCGGTGCCACATCCCAATAATCCCGTCCAATCGCCACATAAACATGCGAACTTGGAGTAAACAACAGATTACTGACATCAAAACAATACCATGTCTGGTCTACAAACACCTCTGCCCAAGCGTGACTGGCCAGATGCGAAGCATTTTGTGCATATAAATAACCAGAAACATAGCGGGCAGGTAAACCTAGATATTTGCACATGGCAATGAAAATATGACTATGGTCCTGACAGACGCCCTGTCTGGACTCAAAGGCATCTATTGCAGAGCCTTGCACTGAAGTACTGTTCGAAATATAAGGCACATGCTCCAGCAATGCTTGCGCCAGTCCAATCAGATGTTGACGGGTTAATGCAGGAACATGACGTTGTGCAAAATCTTTCATTGCTGAATTACATTGTGTCGATTCGGTCGGCTGTAGAAAAAGATTGGGATTGATTGAATCATTCAGTCCACTCTGATGCGCAGGATTTAGCTCGACTATTCCTTGCGCCATGATAGTCAGGGAATAATAAGGTTCCCGCTGGCTACAGGTCATCCACAGATTATGAAATGCATCTTTCCGGATTTCTTTATTACCCGGTACACTGATATCCCAGGAATGCACCTGCTGATGCGCATTGCTCGAAGGCATCATTTTAATGTACTGAATACTGTTCCTCACCTCGGCCGTGTACATATAGTGCGTTTGGTGATTCACCATTAATTTCATACATCTGCCTCAAACAGTTGATGGATATGGTCGCTAAACTGATAGAACTGAATCCGGTTCGGTTCTGTACGCAACTGTTCCCAGTACTGTTCCAGATCATTCCAGCCCATTTCTACCAGAATTCTGACCACATAATCAATCTTGCACAGTGTGGTACTGGTTTCTTCACCCAGACGTAACTGGTGATCGAGCTGTTCTACACATTGCCCTAAACTGAAAAACAGAAAGATATCGGAGGATTCGGCTTCAAGAATATCTTCACATTCCGTCACCACTTCACAGATATAACCAGCATTTTTGTCTGCGGTTTTGATCAGTTTCATCAGTTCCGCATAGCCTGAAGCAGACAGCACCCCTCGTAATTCCTGAATATTGTCTTTGGCCACTTTAAACTGCTGGCTAAAAGACGCCACTTGCATAGGATCAAGTACTAGCTCATTTAGGGAACTGGCATCAAAGGCAGGTAAACAAAAGGCATGGGCATACGCCACTGCCGCTTCGTCTTCTAAAAATGGAAAGCGCGCACATAAAAAATGAGTGCGAGATAAATAACGCCCTAGCCAAAAAATATGTTGTGCATTGCTATTCAGCAAAACCATGACATTTTCCTTCTTTGGAATCTTATGAATGTAAATTGTCGACTACCCAGGTATCTTTGATACCACCACCCTGTGATGAATTCACCACCAGTGAGCCGGGCTGCATCGCCACACGGGTCAAGCCACCCTGTACGATTTCAGTACGATAAGGCGAACTTAATACAAATGGGCGTAAGTCGATATGACGTTCAGCAATACCAAAATTGGTCAAAGTCGGACTAACCGATAAGTCCAAAGTTGGCTGCGCAATATATAAATGCGGCGCAGCTAAAATTTTCTCCCTGAAAGTTTCAATTTGCTGTTTAGAGGCTTGTGGTCCAATGAGCATGCCATAACCGCCCGAACCCTGCGCTTCTTTCACCACCAGTTGATCCAGATGAGCCACGACATAGTCTAATTCTTCAGAATTACGACATTGATAAGTCGGAACATTTTTTAGAATTGGCTGCTCGCCCAAATAAAAATGAATCATTTTGTCGACATATGGATAAACCGATTTGTCATCTGCCACACCGGTTCCCGGTGCATTGGCAATCACAACATTATTTTGCAAATAAGCTGACATCAAGCCAGCCACACCCAAAGTGCTATCCGGTTTAAAGCATAAGGGATCAAGAAACGCATCATCGACCCGTCTATAAATAACATCGACTCGTTGGCGACCACGTATGGTTTTTACATAAACCTTCGAGTCATCAACAAAAAGGTCACGTGATGTTACTAATGGCACATCCATCTCTCTTGCAAGGAAAGAATGTTCATAGTAAGCACTATTAAAACGTCCTGGGGTCAGTACCACCACAAATGGCTTGTCGACATAAGCATTTTCGATCAGGATTTCTTTTAATAATTGTGGATATTGCTCGATTCCGGCAATCTTGGACTGCTCGAATACTTTCGGCATCAGTTTTTCACTGATCTTGCGGCATTCCAGCATATAAGACACGCCAGATGGCGTTCTGAGATTATCTTCTAAGACATAAAACTCGCCCTTGGAATCACGGATCACATCGATCCCGCTAATCTGGCTATAAATCCCGCCTTTCAAGCTATGTTGATACATATGCGGCTGATAGGCTTCATGAGTTAAAATCTGCAACTCAGGAATGATATTGGCTTTTAAAATGTCCTGTTGATGATAAATATCATGTAAGAATAAATTTAGCGCCCGTACCCGTTGTGCCGAGCCTAAAGCCACCATATTCCACTGTTTCCGGTCTATGACTCGCGGAATGATATCGTAGGGAATAGTGCGTTCTACGCCTTCTTCATCGCCATAAACGGTAAAGGTAATACCGTGATTTAAAAAATGTTCTTTTGCTACCTGATTCAGTGCATTGAGTTCATCCAGCGTATGTTGAGATAACCATTTTTCCAGTCTTTGACCTGCCTGACTGGACAGCACATGTTCATCCTGCATTTCATTAAAGAACTTTGAAGATAACTGCTGCAGTAAAAGTTGTGGGTTTGTTGTAGTAGATACCGCTGTAGTTTTAGTGTCTATAAAATTTTTTCCAATATTCTGGGAACTAAATTTATCAATTGTTTCAATCACATTTGTATCCTGATTTCCTTTAAGCATACAAACCCTCGTATTATCATCTATTATAATTAAATCAAAGCAATATCCATGCCATGACATCTGCATTTCAATTACCATTAATCTAATAAATGCCCAATGAACTCAATGCTATTTTCGACCAAGTTGTTTTAGAATTGTAGGACAAATGTTGCACAGAGGGACTTGCGAAAAAATGAGAGTTTTTTTATTGTGTTAAGCTAAGCCTAAATCCCCTCTTCTTTATTGCCAGCAAAATAAATTATGTCAGCACAAGAAAAAGAAACTTCAAACAGTCTGTATCGCCAATGGCAAATTTTGTCGCGTCTTTCTACCGGCAAATGGATGGGAACACGTGAATTACAGGAAATCCTGAATCGCGAAGGCATTGATATCAGTCTACGTACCATTCAGCGTGACCTGAATCAGATTGCGCAACGCTTTCCAATTGAAAGCAGTAAAACCACGCCGCAAGGCTGGCGTTGGCGTTCAGATGCGCCGCTGCAAAGTTTGCCGCATATGACCAGCTCGCAAGCGGTCACTTTCATGATGGTCGAAGAACATTTAAAACATCTGCTGCCACCGAGCCTGATCGAGGAAATGAATCCGTGGTTTGATCTGGCACGACGCAGTCTTTCTTCCCAGAACAATGTCCGGCAATGGATTAACCGCGTACGCATTGTTCCGGCTACCCAACCCCTGATTCCACCTGTGGTAGATAAGGCTGCGCAGCAAGCGGTGTATGAAGGTCTGTTACAGGACAAACAGCTGGAATGTGTGTATCAGGGCCGCGGTCATAATAGCGAAGAAAAAACCTATATTCTCAATCCTCTGGCATTGGTACAAAAAGGGTCAATCATCTATCTGGTGTGTACCCGTCATGACAAGTCCGATATCCAGACCTTTGCCCTGCACCGCTTTAAATCGGCCGTCGTGCTGAATTCACGTGCCTTGCATCCGGTCAATTTCGATATTGATGAGTATATTGATTCTGGTGCGCTGGGCTTCCGGGTGGACTTCAACCACCCTACTGAAAATGTCACGCTAAAACTCAGGATGTCGGAATCGGATGCACATTACTTTGAGGAAAGCCAGCTCAGCAAAGACCAGAAAATTGAAAAAATGGAAGATGGCATGTCGCTGATCACTGCTACCGTGCCATTTACCTCACAACTGGTCTGGTGGTTACGTAGCTTTGGTAAAAAGATTAAACATATTGAACCGAGTATTGTAGCCAGTGCAGTCGATCAAGTGGATGAGGAAAACCCTTAACCACTCAGGCTTCATCCAGATTCTTTTAGGTATTCCAGAATAAAAAAAATCCCCAAATTGGGGACTGGAGAATTATGCTTATATTTTTGTTCTTGTTGTGGTGATCTGCCGCTGTGCCAAGCTGCTTTTCTTTGATACCCCGAAATGCAACTTGGATGAAACATCAATATTTAAAAATGACTGAGACATGAGCAAGCCAGCTCAGCATTATTAAAGCGAATGGATTTTTTGGTCATGGTTTAAGACTCCTATGTAGTGAATAAACCGACTATAAAGTCATCTGTCTTAATTGTGAAATAAATAGAATGCATGTCTTTTGCAGATTTTTTCTATAGTACTTTTTCCGCAAAATTTATCTGTAATCGCTGCTGATTCATTGCCTGGCTTAATAGTATTTCTGGCAAGTTTATAAAATCGAATAACAATTCTCTGCTTGTATAAGATACCTCGCTTTGCACATCATAAAGCCTTATAGAAGTAGAAATAGGGACTTAATTTTACAATGGCTAACCCTGCTCAATTAGTACGTCACAAGCTGCTCAATACTTTCTTTTCCCGCCATTCGGTCTGGTTTGCCTGCATTCTGATTGCAGTAATTTTTACTACATTTCATATCGGTTATTCTCCGCGTTATATCTATTATTTTATGCCGCAAACGTTGGTGAATACCCTGTGGATCCTGAGCATTCTGCTGAGTTTGCTGGGTTTGTATGATGTACTGCAAAACAAGCATTCCATTCTGAAAAATTATCCCATCATGGGACATTTCCGCTTTATCTTTGAGGAATTTCGTCCCGAGATTCGTCAGTATTTTATTGAAGCCGACCGCGATGCGCTGCCCTTTTCCCGTATGCAGCGCAGTCTGGTGTATCAGCGGGCGAAAAATGAAAATTCTGATAAACCTTTCGGCTCGATTCTGAATGTCTATGAAGATAATTACCGCTTTGTTAGTCATTCCATCACGCCCTGCAAAGTTGCCGATCCACAGACTTTTCGTATCCTGATTGGAAATGAGCAATGTACCCAGCCCTTTTCAGCTTCTATTTTAAATATTTCAGCCATGAGCTTTGGCAGCATGAGTGCCAATGCGATACGAGCCCTTAATCTCGGCGCTAAAAAAGGTGATTTTTTCCATGATACAGGCGAAGGCAGTATCAGTCCCTACCATCTGGAATATGACGGTGATCTGGTCTGGGAAATTGGCAGTGGTTATTTTGGCTGCCGTACTTTAGATGGACAATTCGATCCGGAACGTTTTGCTGCACAAGCCAAATTACCCCAGGTAAAAATGATTGAAATCAAGCTTTCGCAAGGCGCAAAACCTGGCCACGGCGGTATTTTACCTAAAAGTAAAATTTCGGAAGAAATTGCCCAAATTCGAGGCATCAGCCGTGATCATGATTGTGTTTCACCTTCTAGTCATCCGGCATTTAACACACCGATTGAAATGATGCATTTCATACAAAAATTACGTGAACTTTCCAGCGGAAAACCGGTCGGATTTAAGCTGTGCTTGGGTCAACCGTGGCAGTTTATGAGCATGGTCAAAGCCATGTTACATACCCAGATTTATCCGGATTTTATTGTGGTTGATGGTTCTGAAGGTGGAACCGGTGCTGCACCCATTGAATTAATTGACTATGTCGGTGCGCCTTTAAGAGAAGGTTTACTGTTTGTACACAACACCCTGGTTGGTGCAGGTTTGAGAGATAAGATCAAAATTGGTGCAAGTGGTAAAATAATTAGTGCATTCGATATTGCCAGCACGCTTGCCATTGGTGCGGATTGGGTGAACTCTGCCCGTGGTTTTATGTTTGCAGTGGGCTGTATTCAGGCACAAAGTTGTCATACCAATCAATGCCCTGTCGGAGTCACCACCCAAGACAAAGATCGCCAGAAAGCCTTACATGTGCCGACCAAGGCCGAACGGGTGTTTCATTTTCATAAAAACACCTTACATGCCCTGTCTGAACTAATAGCTTCCGCAGGTCTCAAACACCCTTCCGCTATTAAGGCGCATCATCTGGCACAACGCGTGAATAATCACGAAATAAAGAACTTTGCGCAGATTCATTTTTGGCTCAAAGAAGGTGAATTATTCTCCTGTGAAAATAAGGATGAGGAGAACTTCTACTTCAGGATGTGGAATTTGGCCCAATTAGAAAAATTTTAATTTGATGCAGTTAAAATCAAAAAAGGCGTTTTAATAAACGCCTTTTTAAATATCCAATTTTCAATCTATTAATAATAAGTTTTGCTGCCATGTGCATGCAGAAAGGCTGGAATCAAACCCGTCAATGCAGCGCGAATATCAGCACGTTCATTGATTAACTGATGCGAACCTTCTTCCAGCATCAGTAAAGTCTGGAGCCGGAATTTACGCCGGATAAATTCGATATTATAACGCCAATCAACAGTCTGATCCTGTGCACCCTGTGCCAGCCAGACTGGAATACGACAAGCCGGACGCGCTTCCATTTCCAGCATCCAGCGTGACATCGCCAGAATCCAGTCCATGCCCATCATTCGCGGTTGTAATGGATCTTTAAGCCGGATAAAACGCAGAAACTCCGGATTATGGTTATTGCGTCTAAAATGCCGGGGAACTTCACGTTTGATTCGGCTAATAATGCCCAGCCCCACCGAATTATGCCACCAGGCAGTTTTGGCGGGACGAATTAATGGTGATAACAGCAAAACCCGTTCCACAAAAGGATTTTCGCGACGCTGCGCAAATTCCAGTAAATGATGCATCCAGATCGCACCACCGGTACTTTGCCCGATTCCCACCCAAGGTTTAGGTAATTGTGAGGCATGCTGTACATAACGCTGTACTGCATGCAAAACCTGCTGATAGTGATCAAAATTCTGAATGCTGGCAGATGAACCATCACTCAGACCATGTCCAGGCAGATCATAGGTCAACACACTAAAACCCTGCTCCAACAGCTCTTTTACAATCGGCTGATAAATACCACTATGTTCCAGATAACCATGCAACAGAAAAGCGGTTCCCTGAATCTTGTCAAAGTGGGTATTTTCCAGATTTGGTTCAAACACCTGTACATGCAGCCTGAATAATGGCATCTGCACATAGCCCTGCCAGTGTTTGCAGTCCAGCAAATCAAAACCATAAAGTTTTCGATAGGACTGCAAATCAATTGGCGGTTGATCACTACGATTCAGGTTCAAAGGTGGCAAAAGCTGTGGGGTAATGTCCCGACTCGGAATGGGTAAATCCAGCTGTTTCAGAACGGCGGGATTTAAAAATGGGATATCAGACATTATGGCACCTCCCGACAGTCACTGGATCCAAACCAGACATCGCGCATGGTCGCCAACATTTCATAATTGGCACGACGACTGTGATTATAATTTTGTGCACTTGGACGCCATCGTGTCAATGGCGTTGGCATCGGTGCTTCTACCGGAATGGTTTGTATGCCATTTAAAGCAAATAAACGGCGGGTACGCGGCATATGATAACGATCCGTAATCAGAATCACTGTAGGTGCTCCGCCTTTCTTTTGTAATAATAATGAACTGAAACGGGTATTTTCACAGGTGTTCATGCTTCGATCTTCCAGTAATTTGGCATCGACACCATGATTTTTTAACCAGCGCTGCATATACGGCGCTTCGACCCCACTCAGAACAATCGGCAACTGATAATGTTTCTCTACTGCCAGCGTGGTTTCCAGACGTAGTCGCGTATAGTTATTGACGATGATCTCTTTGCCTTGGTCATCTAGGGTTAGGCCACCACCCAATACCACAATGGCATAAGGTTGGGAGCTATTCGCCGGTTTAGCCTGCTGTTGCTCTTGTAGTAAAGCCAAGTCCTGCTGGATTTCCTCTCCATCGGTTTCCTGTACCGAACTGGCTTCACCCTGCTCTAGTGGATGCGTCGTCAGAAACTCCATATATTGCTCAATGCGCTCCTTGTTTTCACTACTGTCCCACTCCAGCAATTCCCGGACATTGGCTGTCGGATCGACTGGTTCTGCTTCTTCCTGAGAGGACAATAAGGGCACCTGAGCAGGTGGACTTTGCTCTGCTTTTTGATCTTGCTGTTCGCGCTGATATTCTTCAATCACCTGCTGCAGTGCTTTATAACGTGCCTGAATCAGCATCAGGTTGGCCGAGTTATTTTGCTGGATATCCTGTTCCATGACCTTTAAATACGCCTGACGGGCAATCCATAAATCAGAGCCAGGTTCCAGATTTTCATGTTCGCTGAGTGCAGCCATTTTCTGGCTTTGAGCCGCGACTTCATTTAGCTCTAAGGAGACAAACTGGTTTAAGCCCTTGACGATCATTTTTGAGTAAAAAGGCGTATAAACCAACACCAGTAGACAGCCGCATACCACAAACAGTCCAGTGACAATTTGTAGCAAACGTACCATCCAATGGGTGTTTTTCATGTTATTCCTCTTCCTGATGAGAACGGATCAAGCCATTTTTATCGAACAATACAGGTTCAGGCTCCAGCATTAGACTAAATTTTTCCCAAACTGACTGTTGTACTGCACGATACGTTTTACGGACATCGGTGAGAGAGGCCTGACCATAATTCACCAACACCAGCGCCTGTTTATGAAACATGCCGACAGGCCCCAACTGTTTACCCTTCCAGCCCGCCTGATCAATCAACCAGCCTGCTGCCAGTTTAACTTGAGCATTCGTTTGCTGGTAATGGGGTAAATTCGGGAAAGATACAGCAATTTGGTCAAAGACCGCCTGATCAACCACCGGATTTTTAAAGAAGCTGCCCACGTTGGGAAATTCTTGTGGATCAGGCAATTTACTCTGGCGAATCTGGATGACCTGTTGCTGCAAGTTTTCTGCTGTGAGCTGATCACCGACCGCAGTCTTCAGATCACCATAATTCAGTTTCAAATCTGGCTGTTTAAGTAATCTAAAAGTCACATGGGTAATCACATAACGATTGGGATCATCTTTAAAAATACTATGCCGGTAGGCAAACTGACAATCTGCTGCCTGAATCGAAGCAAACTGTTTCAATTGTCGGTCATAGACCTCAACAGAATCGATGAATTCTCCGACTTCGACACCATAAGCGCCAATATTCTGTACTGGCGATGCACCGACCCGACCCGGAATTAAAGCTAGATTCTGTAGGCCATATAAACTTTGTGCCGTGGTCCAGAGCACGAAGTCATGCCAGCCTTGTCCGCCGCCTACACGTAAACGTTGCGACTGATCATCAGCATCCAGCATTTCAATGCCTTGAATATCCATATGCAGAACTAGCGCATCAATCTGCTCCGGCAACAACATATTACTGCCGCCTGACAGGATCAGCACATTGAGTTGCTGCTGTTCCGCAAAATCCAGTGCAGTTAGCAGATCAGCGGTGGATTGAATCTGAGCATAGTGCGAAGCAATCGCTTCTAAATTTAAAGTATTAAAAGGTTTAAGTTGAACCTGGGTTTGAATCTGCATCGCTTAAACCTTGTGTAAATTCTGTTTAAAAATCTCAATCCAGGCCTGGCTGCTGGACTCACACTGATCAAGCACCCGTTCAAAGCCATCCGCTTCGCCATAATAGGGATCCGGTAAGGCCTGTTTCGGATAGGTCTGATCATGCTCACTCATCAATGCCACACGTGCACGTACATGACCAAACTGAGTTTCTGCCAGACGCTGTATGTTCTGGATATTGGATAAATTCTCCAGATCCATCGCCAGAATCAGATCATAATCAATAAAATCGTGGGGAATGAGTTGACGTGCGCGAAGTGCTGAAAGGTCATAGCCACGTTTTAGTGCATGCTTCTGGCTACGCAAGTCCGGTGCCTTGCCCGGATGATAATTACTGGTTCCGGCAGAACCGACCACAATATTCAGTTGCTGTTCATCACAATAATGTCTGAGTACAACTTCTGCCGTGGGAGAGCGGCAAATATTTCCCAAACAAACACATAACACCTTGTATGGCGTTCTGGATGACATAAACAACCTCAGAGCTACTTTATTTTAAAGATTCTTATGTTAAGTTATTTATATACTGATTCCTATCTTACAATCATAGAATAATCTCGTATTTGCAATAAAAAAATCAAGGATATCGCCATGAATCGTTTTCAGTTTCAAACCGTCCCCAATATCATTGCCGGACTAGGCACGATTCAGGAATTATTTAAAATTCTAAAAAATGGCCGCTATCAACGTCTTCTGCTGGTGACTGATCCGGGGATGCTCAAGCAGCAATTACATCTGCCGCTTCTGGATATTATTGAATCTGCAGGTCTGGATTATGTGATTTATGCGGATGTTCAAGCTGATCCACCAGATACCGTGGTGCTTGAAGCGGCGGCTTTTGTAAAACAGGAAAATATTGATGTGGTGCTAGGCTTTGGTGGTGGCAGCTCAATGGATGTGGCCAAACTAATCGCGATTCTGGCACATCCTGAGCAGCATCAGACACTGTCGGATCTGTATGGCGTTGATCATGCCACCGGGCCGCGTTTAGCTTTAATTCTGGTACCGACCACGGCTGGAACAGGTTCAGAAGTGACGCCGATTTCGATTGTCACCACAGGTGAAACGACCAAGACCGGCATTGTCGCGCCCATTCTCTATGCAGATGTTGCCATTCTGGATGCAACCTTTACCCAAAATCTTCCAGCACAGATCACTGCCGCCACCGGCATTGATGCTATGGTACATGCCATTGAAGCCTATACCTCAAAACACAAGAAAAACCCTTATTCGGATATGCTGGCCAAACAGGCCTTAAGATTACTGAATGCCAATCTGCAACGTGTACTGCGAGACGGTCATGATTTAGATGCCCGCCAAAATATGCTGGTCGGTTCCATGCTGGCCGGACAAGCCTTTGCCAATGCACCAGTCGCCGCCGTACATGCGCTGGCTTATCCACTGGGTGGACATTTTCATCTCTCGCATGGGCATAGCAATGCACTGGTTCTAACTGAAGTATTAAAGTTTAATGCGCCAGCGGCCAAACAGCTCTATGCGGAATTGATGACCTGGCTGGATCCCCGTAGTAAAGGTTGCCATGATGGCCTGACCGATCTGTTTATTGATCATTTTAATAATCATCTGATGCAAAGCGGTTTGACCCTGAAACTAAATCAGTTGAATGTTCCGGAACATATGCTGCAGGTCATAGCAGAAGATGTAATGCAACAAAGTCGGCTGTTGCAGAATAATCCACGTGAACTCAAGGTGGAGGATGCTTATCAGATTTATCAGGCGATCTATGCCTAGACCAATTTCCACCTAAGCCTTATCTAGCTGAGGACTGAATAGTGATGAAAGCCACCATCAAACAGCGCGAACACTATACATTTTTCCTGCCCATTCAAACTCGATGGGCAGACAATGATCTGTACGGCCATGTCAACAATGTCACTTATTACAGTTATTTTGATACCGCCGCCAATGCCCTGCTCATTCAGGAGGCTGATTTTGATCCTAAATATTCCCCGATGATTGGGCTGGTGGTCAGCTCCAACTGTCAGTTCAATCAGGAACTGTCTTATCCGGAAATTATTGAAGTGGGCGTGGCGATTGAAAGCATGGGAAATTCATCGCTCAGCTATGATCTGGCTATTTTTAAACGCAACTCAGATACAGCCGCTGCACAAGGCAATTTTGTCCATGTATTTGTCGATCGTGAGACACGAAAAAGCACCCCGATTCCATTCGAAATGCGGGATGCTTTGTCTCGATTTGTTGTGACTTAAAATCCAGCCTATTTCAGCTGAATATTTTGTAGTTCACCGTCAAACTGCTGTAACAGATCGCGTACTGCCGGTTCAGCATGTAACAATTCTTCGGCACGTTCAAAGGCACGTTCCTTACGCTGATGCTGCAGGGTATATGGCGTTAACTGATCCACATTTTCAAATTTCACCTGGAAATTGGTTTGCGGCCATTGCTGTTGCAAAGCAGCTTCCAGATGATGTTGCAACTGGGTCAACAACTGCTGGTACTGTTCAGGAATATGAAAAACGGATTCGCCATTCATCTGGCCAGTCATGATGCCATACTGTGCCAGTTCCTGTACTGCCGGAGAAAGCTGGCTGTTACGGAACCAGTATTCCCATTTTTCTACGCTCCACTCACCTTCCAACGCTTGCTCAGGAATTTTTAAAATATCCTGTGGCATCAGATTCTGCATATTTAAATCTTGGGAAATATCTTCCAGCAGAGCTGTCTGTGCGACTGGCTGAACTGGAGCTGTATTTTCAAGAGCAGGCTGAGCAATCGATTCCTGTAAAAGTTCCAATTCCGGTGCAGCAAGACTAAATTCCTCATCAGCAGACATACTGTTTTGTGCTGGCTCGGTAGGGATGACAACATCTGCAGGAATAAATTCTTCAAGCAGGAAATCATCCGAGCTGCTGCTGGTAGCCGCTGTTTCTGTGGTGATCTCGATTTCATCAAAACCAAATAAGCCTTTGTCATCATTTGGATCAAAAATAATTTGATCACTAGACTGCACTTCTTCAATGGTGGTCTGAATTACTACGGGCTGGACAGATTCAGGCTCAGTGATGCTGGTTGGCTCGTCTTCATCCAAAAAATCATCCGAAGAAGGTTCAGACGCTGATGCGAAATCAATCTCCTCATCTGTCTCATCGTCCAGAGAAAAATCATCAAATACAGGCTCCGCTTCAAATGATTGTGTTTCTACGGACTCAGATTGAAGTTGTGTCTGAACGGGCTGCTGTAGACGTGTTGTACTGGTTGCTGCCTGTTGCGGTGCAGTCTCCTGCATCACCGGAATTTCGCTTGGCTGTAAGGGACGGAAAGCCAATAAACGTAGCACCGTCATCTCAAAACCTTGTTCCTGCGTAACTGCAAGCTGTAAATCGGCACGCCCCTTACAGGCAATCTGATAATAGAGTTGCAGGTCTTGTGCTGAAATTAGAGCCGATAATTGCATGATCTTTTGATTGATCTCTGCACTGTATTTCAGGCTCAGATCTGGCAGGTACTGTAATAAAGCCAGTTCATGCAATGTCGAAATCAGCTGGTCGAGCACCAACGATACATCCAGAGCCTGCTGGCGGAACTGCAATAATAACTCGCTAACACGTGCTTTCTGGTTCTGGTGAATCGCCAGAATCAGGTCATAAATAATGGTGCGGTCAATCAGACCGAGCATGTCTTTGACATCCTGATGCTGAATCGCACCCTGACCATAGGCAATCGCCTGATCGGTCAGAGACAAGGCATCACGCAGAGAACCTTGCGCAGATTCAGCAATCTGCCAGATCGCATCCTGATCAGACTGAATGCTTTCTTTGCTAAGAATATTGCCCAGATGTTCGGTAATTTCATCGACTGCCAATGGACGCAAAGTAAATTGCAGACAGCGAGAAATTACGGTAATTGGCAGTTTTTGCGGATCAGTGGTTGCAAACAGAAATTTGACATGTTCTGGCGGTTCTTCCAGCGTCTTTAACAGCGCATTGAAAGAATGCGTGGACAGCATGTGCACTTCATCGATCAGGTAGACCTTAAAGCGGCCTTGAGTCGGTGCATAAGGAACATTGTCGAGCAGCTCGCGGGTATCTTCGACCTTGGTGCGTGATGCTGCATCGATTTCGATTAAATCAATAAAACGACCTTCATTGACTGCGGTACAGGTCGCACAGACCTCACAAGGCGTCGAGGTAATACCGGTCTCGCAGTTCAAGCACTTCGCCAAAATACGTGCAATCGTGGTTTTTCCGACACCACGCGTTCCCGTAAACAAATAGGCATGATGCAAACGGCCACGTTCGAGCGCGCTGGTTAAAGCACGTGATACATGGTTTTGCCCCACCAATTCATTAAAATTACGAGGACGGTATTTTCGCGCAAGTACTTGATACATATATGCTCCTTTTTACAGGTCTAAGCATACTGTTTTTTTATAAAATAGTGAATGAAAAGTATAATTTATGAATCTTATTCAATTTTATCAATTTGATTTAAATCAATTATTTTAAAACTATTACTTGTATTTGTACTATTAGTGATAAGAATGGCTTTATCTTTACCTATTCCCAATAATTTATAATTACTTTTTATATTATTATCCTTTTTAATTTTTACCTTAGGTGAATCCTGAAAATTGATATATCTGTACTCACCATGCAAGATCGCAGCAATAATTAAAAGGAATCCTGAAACAAATAATCTAATATTTCTAGTAATTGAATTATCCATCACTAAAACTATCGAAATCCCAAGTAAAACCCCTGAAATACAAAAGAACAAAATTGAAGCTCTAAATCCAACATATGATGCAAAGATGATCAATAGAATCAAAATCAATAAAATAAAAATTATAAAATTCCGTTCATATTCTTTTCTTTTTTCAATAAGTAATTTTGATAAATCATCGCCCTGTCTAAAGATTATTCTTTTCTTATAAATGATTTTTTTCGTAATATTTTTATATAAAAAATCCAGTAATGTCATCACACCTATTAAGATTAATAAAGTAGCGATAACCTTAAATATATCAAATAAATAGATAGTCGGTGATATTAAGGACATCACCCACATCGCATCTAAACGATAGTAAAAATATGTTTGATTAATTAAGCTAATTATTAAGGCAAAGGCGCTAAAGAAACTTAACGCCTCAGTTATAGTTACTTCTTTTATGATCATAAAATTATACTTTTAATGCGTGATAGAAAAATTTTTCATTAAATTCCCATAAAAAAAGATGCTTTATTAAAATCAGAAGACCGATTCAAACAGGATAAAGTCACTTTGCATCTGGTAGCGTTTGCCTGTTTGATCTTCACGAATTTCCAGAACATGCTTTTTCAGATCGACATAGAGTAGATTCCGGGTATCGACATTCAGCAATTCAATCTTTTGTTGTGATTCATCCTGAAACCGAATATTCCCGCTCATCGTTTCAATTTCATTATGACCACTTAAACTTTCACGCTGTAAAGTAAAGGTCTGATCTTCATTCAAGGTCAAAGCCACTGCCATGCCTGGACAGTCTTCACAACTTGAAAAGCATCCCATACATGGCGTCGTGCCCTGATAATTCCCGACCCAGGCAGGAATCTGAGCTTTGGCTTCCATCACCGTTTTTGCAGCCGGCTGATTCGGCTCCTGACATCCGAATAAGGCACTGCTTGCGACCAGAGGAATCACCAGCACTTTTTTCATTACTTCACACCACAGCCATGGACTGCGCGACAAAATAACATATTTAGCTGATGGGCTAAACTCCCAAATCAGGGATATTTAGCGCCAGCCTTTGCGACCGGTCAGTACCGCATCCGCACAGCGCAAGGTTTCCTGCGTCAGGCCCCAAAGACGGTAATCTCCGGTCAATGAACCTGTCGGGAAATTATGGGTATAGGCAAAACTTAAATTCCGCTCAGGATCGCACCAAGCACCAGATCCATTAAAACCCATATGACCAAAACCTTTAGAGGCTTTTCCTAAAGTGAGAACACGGTGATAACCCAAGCGCCAGTGCATCGGTAAAGGCATGACCCGATCTCGTGTTTTGTATTGCACCTGACTAAGTTGTGGGAACACTTCCGGCGAAATGAATTGTTGTCCTTGCCATTCACCACGATTCGCTAACATGGCATAGATTTTTGCCAGACTCTCTGCAGTAAAGACACCGTTAGCAGATGGGATAATGGCTTTTAGCCCCTGTTCACTAAAAAAACTAAATTTCTTCATGCCTTTGGGAATCATGGCATCCTGAAAATCCTGAGGATCCTGCCCGCTAAAGACCAAGGCTCGCTCCATCAGGTTCGGCTTTCTTGGTGTGGTTTTTTTCGAAGTCTGTGTTTGAGACTTGGTTATCTTAGGCTTTAAAATAGGTAAGGCCACCCGAGCCAACTCATTCGTCGGCACGCTGAAATAAGCACCATTTAATTGTAATGGCTGAACCAGATATTCCTGCATCAGTACACCCAGTTTTTTACCAGTCGCTTTTTCTAATGCCCCACCGACCTGCCAGCCAAAGGTCAGCGGTTGATAAGCGGCATCTGTAGCAACTCGAAAACGTGGTTCCGCTGTCGCAATCCGGTCCAGCATATGCGACCAGTCGGCCATTTCAGTGGCATCATCAATAATATTACGGATATCAAACAGGCCACTTTGATGACTCAGCATATGTGCCAGAGTAATATTTTCTTTACCCTTTTGTGCAAATTCAGGCCAGTATTCTGCAACCGGCTGGTCATAATCCAAGAATCCCTGACTCACCAGAATGTGCGCCAAAGTCGCCAGCACACCTTTGCCTGTGGAATAACACAGCGACATGGTATCGGGTTGCCAGTTTTCAGTTAAAGATTTTTTACCGGTATAAATATCGACGACCTTTTGTCCCTCAAAATATACCACCAGTGCGGCACCACCCTGTTCGGTACGTGCATCCTGCAAACGGCTAAACTGACGGGCAAGATCGCTAAAACGCTCATCGACATTACCCTGATAATTGTGCTGATCAGCAAACAGATAATCTTTAATTGGCTGCATCATTCTATCCATAGAATATTGATCCCTTAAAATGAAAAAGCCTAAATCGGGTTTAGGCTTTTGATCCAGATTTAAATCGCTTTAATATGACCGGTGACATGCGGTTTTTGATTCTTACTGTTTCGAATCAGGAAATCTGTCTCATTCGCTGCCTGTGCCGTCAGGAACTCAACTTTAGATGGCAAGTACATCGGCAACTTGAACCAGACATCAGCTTCATAAGCATCTGGCAATGACAGATTCGCTAGTGCTTTGGCCTTGCTCCACATGCCATGTGCAATTGCCTGTTTAAAGCCAAAGGCTTTCGCTGTGACTGCATGAATATGGATCAGGTTAAAATCACCTGAGGTCATGGCATAACGGCGCCCAGTATTCTCCGAGATGTTCCATTCATTATTGAGTTTGTATTCTGGCGCTTGGCTTTCTGCAGGTTTTGCAGCAGCTTTAGCATTAGTCTTTTGACGTGACAGATAAGTCGTCAATGCTTCAACTACGACCTCGCCCCCCACTTTGACTGTAGTCATGAAATCAAACTGCACACCTTTATCATGTGGCTGTAATTCACCAAATTTGCATGACAGGGTCAAGGTTTCATTGACGCCAATTTTACGGTATTGCTTGACCTGATTACGGATATGTACCAGACCCAAAATCGGGAACGGAAATGCTTCTGAAGTCATCATGTGCATTTGCAGACTTTGTGAAAGCACCGTCAGATAGATTGCTGGAATATAACCATTATTTTTAAAACCACAAACTTCGTTATAGGCTTTCAGATGTTTCTGATCGACCTTGAATGAATCCACCACATATTCAACTTGCGGTAGAACTTTTTCAGCTTTCGGCTTTTTAAAAATCAAGCCTTGAATCACTTTTGGATAGGCTAAATAAGGTTTTGGAAGTTGACTAAAATGGCGCGTATTCATACTGAACCTTTGGAAATTTTATTATTTCAATTTGTCTAAAAGCGCCTTCTCTTGCACCATATATGGCTCAGGGAGAAGGCTGGGATGAGGGTCAATTCATCCCCTTTTTAATTTAATTTTTACCTCTCCCTAACCCTCTCCATTAAAGGAGAGGGATATCTCCCCCCTTTTCAAAGGGGGATTTAGGGGGATTTTAAATTAAGCCCCTAACAGACTTTGACCACATACACGTACCACGTTGCCATTTAAACCTGTTGATGCAGTAGCAGCAAACATTGCAATCGTTTCTGCAACATCGACAGGTAGACCGCCCTGACTCATCGAATTCATACGGCGGCCCGCTTCACGGATCGCAAATGGAATCGCAGCCGTCATTTGTGTTTCGATAAAACCCGGTGCAACGGCATTAATGGTTATACCATTTTTTAATGTCGGTGCTGTGAATTTTACTACACCAATCACACCGGCTTTAGAGGCTGCATAGTTGGTTTGACCTAGGTTACCTGCAATTCCTGAAATTGAGGATACACAGATAATACGACCATTGGCATTTAGACCATCGTGGGAGATTAAATAATCATTCACGCGTTCTATTGCCGACAGGTTGATATTAATCACCAGATCCCACAGCTCAGGCTTCATATTGGCCAAGGTCTTGTCACGGGTAATTCCGGCATTATGTACAATAATATCCAGACCACCATGCTCAGCTGCCGCTGCCTTGATCTTTTCACCTGCATCTGCAGCTGTAATATCAATAGCCAAGGTAGAACCGGCAATCTCACCGGCAACGCGGTCAAGGTCAGCCTGCTGTTGTGGAACATCCAGACAGATGACATGTGCGCCATCACGGGCCAATACATGGGCAATCGCTTCACCAATACCACGGCTTGCGCCTGTCACAACCGCAGTTTTACCCGCTAATGGCTTGGTCCAGTCTACGTCTACTTTTTCAGCAGGTGAAACACGAATCACCTGACCAGAAACATAGGCAGAACGTGGAGAAACTGCAAAACGTAAAGCAGACTCAAGGTTTGCTTCTGCACCAGCATCTACATAGATCAGGTTCGCTGCAATTCCCTTTTTAAACTCTTTACCAACAGATTTTACAAAACCTTCCAGTGCACGTTGAGCGATTGACTGACTGACTGATTTAGCAGTTTCAGGCGTAGTCCCTACAATCACGACACGGCCAGAACTTTGGATTTGACGCGCAATCGGGTTAAAGAAATCATAAAGTGATTTTAACTGTTCTGAATTTTCGATCCCTGAAGCATCAAAAATGACAACTTTGAATTTTGATTCTTTATCGCCTGGATTAAATGCACCCAGATTCAGTCCAGCTGATGCAGCAGCCTGTTGTAATTCAGCATTGTTACCTGCATAGCTATTGGCATGAATATTTGCCAGAACCTGAGCAATAGCACCCGTCAATGGACTTGCTGGTGCTGCGCCCAATAATACTGCGCCTTTTACCACCGGCGTAGCAGACTCAAAACGGTCTAAAGAAGTTGGGGATGGCAAACCCAAATTTTTAATGACAAATTTACCAATAGGAGATTTTGCAAAAGTTTGGTACTGATCAGTCATGTTTATTATCTCTCATACAAATTAATTTTTGGTTGATCTAAAGTTACCCTTAAACTTCAATATGATGCCAGACACATATATTTCAATAGATCCGCCAGATTCCGCCCAATCATACTTGAGATAATAGGCAGATGACTTGACCTGAGCGCAGTCTGTAATGTCATTGTAGTCAATACAGCCTATCCTCTTCTATGCTAATGTAAGCGCCAAGAAGACGATCTATTTGCCTGGTAAAGCCTTATGAGCAAAACAACTCAAGAAAATCCAGCAGTCGAGAACTCTGCGACAGAAACTGTGTCAAAACCATCAACGCGCACCAAGCGTAGCACTAAAAATACTGACACAGCCACTGGGACAGAAAAAAGTCCGACTAAAACCTCGCGTACACGGAGCACACCTGCCCGTGCCAAAAATACGACTTCATCTGAAAAAGATTTAATCTCTACAACACAGACTTCTGTTCTACAGGAACCAAACATGAGCCAAAATACAGTTCGCCGCGTTGCGATTATCGGTGGTAACCGCATTCCATTTGCACGTTCTAATGGTGCTTACTTTACGGCATCCAATACTGACATGTTTACAGCAACCCTGAACGGCCTAGTTGAACGCTTTAATCTGCAAGGTCAACGCTTAGGTGAAGTGGTTGCGGGTGCAGTACTGAAACACAGCCGTGACTTCAATATGACCCGTGAATGTGTACTAAATACTGCCCTTGCACCTGAAACGCCTGCTTATGACATCCAGCAGGCATGTGGTACTGGTTTGCAAGCGGCATTTCTTGTTGCCAACAAGATTGCTTTAGGTCAAATCGAAGTAGGCATTGCAGGTGGTGTAGATACGACTTCTGATGCACCGATTGCTTTTGGTGACGGTTTACGTAAAGCATTACTTGAGCTAAACATTGCGAAAACTGCAAAAGACCGTCTGAAAGCACTGACCAAAATCAATGTGAAAGACCTTATGGATGCACCAAAAAATGGTGAGCCGCGTACAGGTCTGTCTATGGGTGATCATCAGGCGATTACTACACTGGAATGGGGAATTTCCCGTGAAGCACAGGATGAACTTGCTGCATCTTCACACCAGAAAATGGCTGCAGCGTATGAAGAAGGTTTCTTTGATGACCTGATCACACCATTCTTGGGTCTTCAACGTGACAATAACCTGCGTGCGGACTCAAGTGTTGAAAAACTGGCGAAATTAAAGCCGGCCTTTGGTAAGGGCGATGCCCGTACCATGACTGCGGGTAACTCTACGCCGCTAACAGATGGTGCTTCTTGCGTGCTCTTGGCTTCTGAAGAATGGGCGAAGGCAAATGGTCATGAAGTATTGGCTTACCTGACTTTCCAGGAAACTGCCGCAGTTGATTTTGTAGAGAAAAAAGAAGGCCTGTTGATGGCGCCTGCTTATGCCGTGCCGCGTATGCTGGAACGTGCAGGTCTGAAACTGCAAGACTTCGACTATTATGAAATTCATGAAGCTTTTGCATCTCAAGTATTGTCTACGCTGAAAGCTTGGGAAGATCCGAAATTCTGTAAAGAGCGTTTAGGTCTAGATGCACCATTAGGTTCAATTGACCGTGCAAAATTGAACGTAAAAGGCTCTTCACTTGCTGCCGGTCACCCGTTTGCAGCAACTGGCGGTCGTATCATTGCGACAGCAGCAAAACTGATTAACCAGAAAGGTTCAGGCCGCGTACTGGTATCGATCTGTGCAGCCGGTGGTCAAGGTGTAACGGCGATTATTGAAAAATAATCTGTTGACCGATCCAATTAAAAAGCCCCTCAAATGAGGGGCTTTTTTTATGTTTTAGGGATTTGGCATCGGGTTATTTTTAAAATATTCATCCACTTTGTTCCACGGTGCAGTCGATGCCACACCTTTCACCATATTCTGGTTCACACCCTGACAAAGCGCGCTGTCGGGTGTTAGGTGGAAAGCATTCACATTTGGGTCCATATAAGGAATTGAGCCTGGACGGCGCTGGAAATAGAAGTTTAACCAATCGACCATAGCTTCAAAGCCATAATTCGACATGGCCCAGGCACTATTATGCCCGCCCCAATGATGACCAAATTCATGTGCAATAATTCGATAACCAGATAATCTGTAATGGCCATAGAATAACCAAGTATCTACTCCTAATACTGCTCCACCACCTAAACCACCACCCATATTGGTAATGCCAAGATTAATTTCATTGCGATTAAGAATTTCCCGATAGATCCGGACATAATCTTCTGGCTGAAAGAAACCATTCAGCCCTTCTACCTGACCATCATTGCCAAAAAAATCGTGTCCCATGACCGCTTTATGGTTAAACCATAAGGTTTCAAATTCTGGAGTACTGAGCATATAGGCCAGATTGGTCATCATCATGACCCATTCCCGGGCATAGACCGGCGTAATACGACACCATTTATTCGGTTCATCATAGGTACCAAAATAAATTTTCCATTTGGCTTTAATCTGATTCAGCTTTTTGACGTGCTCATCGGTCTCAGAGCTAATTTTCAGATCAAAAACATTGCTTGGGTTTTGCGTGGTCTGACTCAGACCTGCGAGCTGGATCGAGCCTGTGCCATCAAGCAACGGGAAACGGGATTGATCGGTCAACTTGAGACCAAAATTTGCCTTCGAAAATGGCGTCAACTGATCCAGCTTAGCCAGAATCACCCAGTCTTCTGAGTTTTTAATCTTGGCACGAATCTGCAAATCACGTACAGGCACAGCACTGTAGCTTTGCAAATGCAGGCGGTTGCCATTTAGAGTTGCCGATAAAATCTTGTCCATATAGACATGACGCTGGCTGCTATTGGTCAAGGTTTCCCATGATTCACCATCCTGCAAGACATGGCTTCTCTCGCGTGCTTTAGATTCGGTTAAAATCATAGCTTGGTTTAACTGGGTGGATTTATTCTGTTGCAGGGTCAGCATTGGCAGAATATGAATTTTATGATTGGCCATATGCAGCAGATTCTGACCATAAATATAAAGATCGCTGGCCTTGGCTAGTCGGCTGCTCTGGTTTTGCCCTTTTAAAATATAATCTCGGAAGGTATCCACACTTTTATTGGGTAAGATAGACTCCAAGTTAAAAGATTTTTCCCGGTAGCTTTCTACAGTGCCATCATTCCGTGACACATAGACCAAGCCATCATTATGGCGATGCATGACTGCCGACAAATTGGTTTCTGTTAAAATGGACGCAATATTATTTTCATTTTCCTGAATCTGATTGATATCGTGGACATAGGTCATACCATCCGGCAGGCTGGTATACAGATAATCACCTATGACTTCCATGCGTGCATTACAGTTGCGCGCACAGCCCGGCAAGCTGAGCCGTGCAAATTTCCGCGCTTTTAAATGGTTTTGCGCCGTTACATCACTTTGACGCCACACATTAATGCGGCCTTCAATATCAGGCACATACACATAACGGTCGTCAGCAGTCACCGCATTGCTATGTACCAGCGCGTAATTAAGCGCATCGCCCCACCATACACCTGTGCCGAGTGCCATAATGAAGTTCGGTTGCTCGCTATTAATATCTAGAACATCAATTCGGTTTGAGCCATAGTTGGCCACATACAAACGCCCTGCTTGAATTTCCAGATCATTCAGGCTATCCCATTTTTTGGCCAGACCCTAAATTTTCGTAGGATCAATCGCACTGAGTGCACGTTTTTGTTTTAAGTCATAACGTAAAATATTCGATTCGGCCTGACTATTGGCAATATAAAGCACATCGCCATTCACCACCATGGCGGTGGGATTCCAGGTTTTCAGACCAAAATTCCCTGCTGTTAATTCTGAACCTACATCCAGAACCTTAAATTCCGCAATTTTGCTCAGTTGCTCTCCCGTACTGGGTGATGTCATTGAATCTGGCCCTGTTGGCTGTGAGGTACTGCTATCGCTTCCTCCGCCCCCACAACCAGACATCAGCAACACGATGGACACTGACAAGACCGCGCGTCTAAATAGCATTGAATTCCCCAATAAATTTAAAAATTAAAATAAAAAATCAAAGTCTTATAGCTTAATTTCTAGTTGGGTTCGAGCATAAAAAATGAGGACTTGATCAAGTCCTCATCGCTGAATATTTCACCTTTCGCATTCTGAAAAGGGAGTCTGAACTGTGTGGTATTTTTTATGGCATATTTTATGATGAGATTTTCCGATAATCCGGCTGTAGCCCCAGTCTGGCTTCTAGATGATCATAAATCCACTGAAAAATGAAGGTATACACCAAGATACAAAGGGTCAAAGCCAAATCCAGCAGAAAGGCCTGAGCCAGACTCATGTGTAAGGCATAAGCCACCATCGGAATGGTCGCCAGCATCAAACCACCTTCAAAGCCAATTGCATGGGCAATCCGCACTTTAATGGTTCTTTTCAAACGATGTTTTGCTTCAAATTTTTCAAAATAATGATTAAACAGCATATTCCAGAGTACTGAAGTCAGAGCCATGGCAATCCCGAGTGCACCGGTGACCTCAAGCGGCATATGCATCAATGTACTTAGCAGGACAGCGATCACGACCAGCAGAATGCCTTCATATAAGGCAGCATGAATCAATCTTCTTTTAGAAATTAACATATCAAATCAGCTCAATTCATTACATGATGCAAGAATTTTATTTCTTTAAATCTGACTATTCGAGTTAGAATCTATCAATGAAAATGAAAGATAAAATTATGAATGTTAATCAAGAACAGCTACTGATGTTTAAAACTGTGATGGAAACCGGTTCTTTCTCTGCGGCTGCCCGTCAACTAGGTAAAGTACCTTCCGCAGTCAGTATGGCCATTGCCAATCTGGAAATTGACCTGAATCTAGAACTGTTTCAGCGTATAGGGCGTGAACCGAAACCGACCGCACAGGCGCAGGTATTGTATGAAAAAACCCAGCAACTTCTGGTCGAAATGAATCAGTGGAAACAGCATGCTCAAGCCCTAAGTTCAGGCCTGGAATCTGAACTGAATATTGTGGTGGTTTCAGAATTACTGCATACGCGTTGGACCGATTATATCGTGTTACTGGAACAGGAATTTCCTGCACTGCAAGTCAATGTATTTAGTGCACCTCAGGAAGATGCACATCGTATGCTGTTCGAAGGTTCAGCGCAGCTGGCCCTGATGTTTGAACGCGAACAACTGGAAACACGGGAACAGTTTGTGGAATTGAAACGTGAGGTACTGGTCGCTGTAATCACCAAACAGCATCCCCTAAGTCAATTCGATCAAGTCAGTTATGAACAGATTTTGCAAAACAGGCAGATTGTGGTGGCCAGTCGGGATCGCACCATCAAGCCGGAACTACTCTTTTCACGAAATTACTGGCGCACCGACAACCATCACTCGGCTTGCAGCATGATTCAGCAAGGACTGGGCTGGGGGGTTCTGCCACTCGAAATGCTGAATGAGCAGCCACATTTGCAAGATCAGTTACAGGTTCTCAACCTGCTCGATTTCACCCCAAAGTTTGAATATTTTGTTGATCTGGTCTGGAGCAGAGAAACCCGATTAGGCACAGCTGCTCATTTTTTGATTAATCACTTGCGCAAACAACGTAAAACCGGGCATTAATCACAGAAATTCAACGACAGTCTACTTGGTAAACCGGCCATTTATGATATATAAGAAAGCATAAGCAATAACCATAGAACTAGATCGTAATGACATTAACTGCATTAAACCAATTAAAAAACTTGACGACCATTGTGGCAGACAGCAGTGATTTGAGTGCCATTGAAAAATTTCGTCCGCTTGATGCAACCACCAATCCATCGCTGATTACTGCAGCAGCGAAACAACCTGAAAATCAGGCCTTGATTGAAGCTGCTTTTCAGCAAGCCCAGCAAGAAGGCTATACAGATGACGCCCTGATTGAACGTACCATTGATATTTTGACGGTCAAATTCGGTGTAGAAATCTTAAAACTCATTGAAGGCCGTGTTTCAACAGAAGTCGATGCTTCCCTGTCTTTTAATACTGAAGCCACGATTGCCAAAGCCAAAGAGTTGCTGGCATTTTATGCGCAATATGGAATTGATTCAGACCGCATCCTGATCAAGATCGCGTCTACCTGGGAAGGCATTCAAGCAGCAAAAGCACTGGAAGAAGAAGGGATTCATACCAACCTGACTTTATTATTTGGTCAGCATCAGGCCCATGCCTGTGCCGATGCCAAAGTGACTCTAATCTCGCCTTTTGTCGGCCGTATTCTGGACTGGTACAAAAAAGCTGAAGGCGTTGAGTCTTACCCGATTGAACAAGATCCGGGGGTCTTATCAGTTAAGCGTATTTATGAGTTTTATAAAGCACATGGTATTCAGACTGAAATCATGGGCGCCAGCTTCCGAAGTATTGATCAGGTACTGGGCTTGAGCGGCTGTGATCTGCTCACGGTAGCGCCAAATTTATTGGCCGAACTAGAAAATGATCAACGTGAAGTGCGAGCTCAACTCTCAGCCAAAGATATTCAAGTTCAAGGTGAACTCAATCCAATCAGCCATGCCGATTTTGATGCACAATTGAAACAGGATCCGATGGCCAGTGAATTATTGCAAGGCGGCATTGACGGTTTCATTAAAGCCCGTGAGCAACTGGCTGCTTTATTACGTGAAACTTTCCTGAGTACCACTGAGATTTAAAGAAAATTTAGCAAATTTCTCCAAGCCGATGTTGCTATAATGCCGCATCGGCTTTTTTGTTCATGCGAGTTTTTCGTGTTTGGTATCACAGATCTAACGACCTTTATCATTGGAACCACGTTGATTGTGCTACTGCCCGGGCCGAATTCCCTGTATGTCATGTCGATTGCTTCGCGCTTTGGGATTAAGACGGGATATATGGGTGCCTTGGGGGTTTATACGGGCGATCTGATCCTGATTATATGTACAGCATTGGGAGCAGCTTCTTTACTGCATGCCTTTCCGGTACTGTTTATTGCACTGAAAGTTATTGGAGCGATCTATCTCAGTTACTTGGGTATCAAGCTAATCATTGCGGCCTACCAGACTTTCTTTCCGGAAAAGTCATCACAACGCGTCCAGATTAAAAAGACGACTCCGGATACGGTAGAATCTGTTCAGCCCTTTCGTACAGCGCTCACAATCAGTATTTTAAATCCCAAAGCGATTCTGTTTTATCTGTCTTTTTTTGTGCAGTTTGTCGATCCTGCCTATCCTTATCCAGCCCTGACATTCACGCTTCTGGCTGTAATCTTGCAATTGATCAGTATGACCTATCTGTCGATCCTGATTTTTTCTGGTGTAAAACTGGCCTCCTATTTCAATCAGAACTATAAAGTGACTGCCAGCTGTGTCGCGGCGGTTGGGATCTTGTTTTGCGGTTTTGGCCTTAAACTGGCGACTTCAACTTTCTAGCAATGACCGGCTCCAAGCCAGCAGACCTCTGGATAAAATTGTTAAAAACATTGTGTTGATACGTGAAAAGCGTATGATTTAAACGCATTTAAAAATAGTGTCATGGATGATGCCAAAACTTTTACAAGATCTCTCCTTTCCCGCCATCATGGCCGGTTTTATTACCTGCATGATTGGTATCAGTGTCTCTGCCGTACTGGTTATTGAAGCTGCGCAAAGCCTGGGTGCCAATCAGGCACAGATCAGTTCCTGGTTGTGGGCACTGGGTATCGGCATTGGAGTTTCCGGGTTTCTGCTTTCCTGGAAATATCGCTATCCGATTTCAACCGCCTGGTCGACTGCCGGTCTGGCGCTGGTCATTGCTTCTGCCGGTCACTATAGTCTGGGGGAAGCAATTGGCGCTTTTCTGATTTCTGGCATTCTGATCGCTTGTCTAGGATTTTTTGGAATTTTCGAGCGAATTTTCCAGTTTATTCCACAAAGTTTGACCAGTGCCATGCTGGCAGGTGTCTTGCTGAAATTTGGTATCTCTGTGTTTGGTAGTTTGCAACAGTCATGGGAATTTGTGCTTTGTGTACTGGCGATTTATCTGGTTTCCAAAAAACTGAGTACGCGGTATAGCATCGTGATTACCGTGTTAATGGCTATTGCCCTTTGTCCGTTCTTTATTAATTTTACTATTCCACAGCTGAACTGGAGTATTGCCCAGCCGGTATGGATTACACCTGAATTTAGTTTGCAGGCTGTTTTAGGATTAGCCTTACCGTTAATGGTGATTAATCTGGCATCGCAATACCTGCCTGGCTTGGCCGTCATCAAAAGTTATGGTTATCCCCCGAAAGTAAATTCTATTCTAGGCTGGACGGGTATTACCCAGGCGATGCTGGCACCCTTTGGCTGTTTCAGTGTCAATCTTGCCGCAATCAGTGCGGCAGTCAGTCTGGATGCCCAAGCGCATCCTGATCCGGCCAAACGTTATATTGCAGGGATGAGCTGCGGCCTGTTTTATATTCTGATGGGTTTTTTTGCTGCGACCTTGACCAGTGTACTGATGGCTTTTCCAGGGATTCTGATTACAGTCTTGGCAGGCATTGCCCTGTTTGGCACCATTGGCCACAATATTGCGCTGGCTTTTCAGGACAGTCACGACCGTGAAGCGGCACTGATGGCATTCCTGTTTAGTGCCTCTAATATTCAGTTTTTCGGTATTGGTTCAGCTTTCTGGGGACTGCTACTTGGTTTGACGGTTTATTTGCTGTTTAAGCTTAAACCGCAAGTGGCATAAGCTTATTGTAGAAATGAGGCAGTTACTTTTGCTGCCTTTTTAATGCCCTGCAGTTTGGGAAAATAGGTTAATCACCACCACACCGGAAATGATCAGTGCAATCCCGATAAAAGCGGGCACATCCAGCGCCTGCTTAAAGATTACATAGCCTACGATTGCCGTAAGAACGATGCCTACTCCCGCCCAGATTGCATATGCAATGCCTAAGGGGATTACTTTAATCACCTGAGACAGCAAATAAAACGCAATACAGAATAAAACGACTACTGCCAGAGATGGCCATAATCGGGTAAAGCCTTCAGACTTCACCAGAAATGTTGATCCAGTCACTTCGGCAATAATAGCCAATGCCAACAATAAATATGCCCATGACACAGGATTCATTTTTTAAACTCCAAACTATTTTTCAATGATTGCTGTCGGGATGATCTGACACGATCAATCTTGAGAGATTCATTTTGCACAGTTTTCTCTTCACGGGGAAAGCTGATGTAAAAAATCCAGGGTTTTGACAAAGGTTTGCTGACTTTCCTTTTTGCCCATAAAAAACTGATATTCATGAATGAGCCAGGCCTTAGACTCTGGATAAAATATTTCAGTCACAGCAACCTGCTGTTCCTTCAAAGCTTTTACAAATGGTAGTGACTGAGTATCGGTCAAAAAATCCTTATTCCCACCACTGATCAGGACAGGTGGATAAGACGGCGTAATATACTGAATCGGAGAAATCTGCTTTAAAAATGCGGCATCATGTTTACGCTCGCCGGTATAAGCCTGAATCAGGTTAAAGACACCCCATTCGATAATTTTCATTTCTTCAGGCGCTGTGCTGGCAAATGCTTCCAAGTCATAAATTCCACAATGCAAGATTAAACCTTTAAGCTGCACGGGTTGCAGATGAGGCTGAATACCGGATTGGTTAGCAAATACAGGATTGGTCAAAAGCGCGGCGTAATGGCTAGCTATATTCGCCCCGGCAGAATCTCCGGCCAGATATAAGTTCTGAGCATCAATATAGTAGTTTTCCGCATAGTTATCGAGAAATGTAAGTGCCTGATTGATCTGGTGTAACTGGCTAGGATAGGTCGCTTTTGGTGCAAACTGGTATTGTACGGATACCACATTATAGCCCTGTGCCGCCAGCAGCTTGAAATAACCGCGTGCATGTTCTTTAGAACCTGAAATCCAGCCGCCGCCATGAATCCAGACAATAGTCGGTCGCGGGCCAACACTGGCAATATTCTGCGGCTGATACAGATCCAGAGATAATTTCTGTTGCGGCGCATAGGTAATATTTTGCTGGACGATAACCGCACCAGGCGCATAACGATCCATCACTTTTTGCTGCAAGCCTGTGGTCAGGTTAAAAGCACCGGCAATGACTTTACTGTTCTGTGTGGTCTGACAGCCGGAAAGAATAACTGAACCTATGAGCAAAAGATGAATGGCAAAAAACCTCAAAACTGTCCCCTATACATGATCTAAAAACAGGCTACGGCAGTTTAAACTATCCTGCTGCAAACAAGGACTATTCATCCTCTTATTTTTGATCACTAAAACTGCAATTCCGAGTTTTTTACTCTGTTTTTTTCATCACTTTTACATGAAAAATATTTGTAATTTAATGAGTTTTTTCAATTTTACCGCTTTTTTGCAATTGCACCCGCCACAGCACTGTGCTATCAATAAACCAAGCCTAAAAATCAGACAACCTGCGGAGAAAAGCCATGGCCTATCAACATATTTTAGTCCCAGTGGACGGTTCAGAAATTTCCTTTTCTGCAGTACGACATGCTGCCAAAATTGCCAAGGCATTTGGTAGTCAGCTTTCCCTGATCAGCCTGATCGCAGAAGATCCTTTTACCGAGGCTGATTTCTATTACAGCTCCTCTATCATGAAGGAATATTTTATCGAGGCACATGCCAATGCCAAAAAGGCCTTGAAAGAAGCCACTGCCATCGCAGCCGGTGAAGGTATTGAAGCGCAATCCCGCATTGTCACAGGTTTAGTCAATGCAGAACATATTGCTGAAACCGCGGGTGAGGTGAAAGCCAACCTGATCGTCATGGGTTCTCATGGCCGTAAAGGCTTCCAGAAAATGATTCTGGGCAGCTTTGCACAAGATGTATTGGGTGCGAGTGAAATTCCCGTACTGATCGTGAAAAAATAATCCTGATGCTGCGCATCTTCAAGATGCGCAGTACTTGTTACTTTACATTTGAACCTCTAGCAAAACATGCTGTGGAGATTTACTCGCTCAAACCACCCCCCGCTTACTGCAATAATAAATATGAGGAAGCACCATGAATAACTATGATCATCTTCTCGTAGCACTCGATGAGTCCTCGATTTCCTATGCTGCCGCAGATCACGCCCTGGAACTGGCCAAAGTATTTCATAGCCATGTCACTTTACTCAGTGTGATTGCGGTGGATCCCTTTAAGGGCGTAGATTTTTACAAAGTTGCTCCAGCAGTCACAGATTACTTTATGCATGCAGAACAAAATGCACTTGATCGTTTAAATGAACTGAAACTGAACTTTGTTCGTGATGGCATCCAGGTGACGACAAAAATCCTGCATGGCATAGCACCGTCAGAAGGCATTATGCAGGCTGCAAATGGATCCCCGACCGATATGATCATTATGGGTTCACATGGTCGTAAAGGTCTGCAAAAACTTATGCTGGGCAGTGTCGCTCAAAATGTTCTGGCACTTTCCTCTATTCCAGTACTCATCGTCAGACAATAAGATGCTTAATCAAAGCCTGTATGATGCAGGCTTTTAGCGAAGTTTTTGATTTAACTCACTTAAGAAAATTTCAGCATCAAGCTGGCTTTGAAATACTTTTTTGTATTCTCCGACCTGCTGAATGGAATGCGGCGTATATTGAATGGAGATTTCAAGTAAGCCATTTTCAGGATTCTTGCTGACATGTACGGCAATAATATGCTGGCTATTTAAATAAAAACCATCTTCAATTTTCACTAACATATCTTGGACAACCTCTAGTAAGCGAATCTGTAGATCCCTTTACCTAGCTTACAGCTTAATAAACAAATACTCTTTTCCGTATAATCATACTGTAACACCCTTTAGTACTTACCTAAGCCTTTAGAGAAATTCAACTGTATTTAAAGCCAGCGTTTGAAATAAACAGGAAATAAAAAACCGGATCAGGTCGATCCGGTTTTTTATGAATATTGATGTTATACGCTGAGCATACTATTGAGTGTCTCAGACACGTTTTTAGATTTAACCAGTGGCTTTAAGGTTTCAAGCTGTGCTTTCACTTCACTGCGTTGCGGTTCTGCCAAGGTATACCAGCGTGACAATACCTGTAGCAAACGTGAGCCTACAATCGGGTTTTTCTCGTCCAGATATTTTGCCAGTCCAATAAAATGCTGCACGCCAAAGCTCCAGGTATTGACCGGATTAGCATTCAGCCCCCCGCTCACTGCACGGATACGGTTAGGCACAGCCAGATCATAATCCGGATGCTGGGTCAGATACGCAATCGTTGCATCCGTTGCTTTTGGATGTGCTGCCTGAACCATAAACCATTGGTCTAAAGACAAGGCTTCATCTTCAAAGCGGCTATAGAAATCGGCCAAAGCTTCTTCTGCTTGTGATGCATCATTCCAGACCAAGACTTTCAGCGCACCCAAACGTTCAGACATATTCCCCGTGTGATATTGCTCATAGGCTAAATCAAAGGCAGATGCGTCTCCCTGACGAGCAATCATCGTCAGCATGATATTTCTTAAGGCACGCACGCCCATCGCTTGCGAGAATTCAGATTGCAGATCAGGATCCAGATTGAGATAAGTTTCTTTCGCAGTTTCCCCAAATGCACGTGCCAAGGTATGCAGCAAAGCCTCGCGCTTTTCCTGAATCATGACCGGATTATAATCCTGATCAATACGGCTACCTAAATAACCTTCCGACGGAACATCAAACAGACGTGATGCCAACAGCGGATCTTTCTCAATCACCTCCGGCAAGGTATTGAGCATAGCCTCGATATAAATTTCTGCAGGCTGATCATCCAACAAGATACGTTCAAGTAAAGTCTGGGTCGCTTGCCACTGGTTAAAACCATTGGTTTCATATTGCAACAGGAAAGCCAGCTCTTTTTCTGAATAGTCAAAGTCCAGATTCACTGGTGCAGAGAAATTACGCAGCAAGGACACCACTGGTTTTGCTGTCACACCGCTAAATTCGATCGTTGCCTCATCCTGATCAAACAGATACACGCCATCTTTCACGCCATTTTCAAAGAGTGCCTCAGAGTTCAACGTTAGCTGCTCACCTGTTTCAGCATAAAACAATGCCAAAGCGACTGGAATGGGTACTGCTTTCAGATTTGGATATTTAGCATGGGTTTTCAGGCTTTGCTTAAAGCTGAGGCGATAGATTTGGGTCTCTACATCATATTCAGCTTTTGCTTGAAGTTTAGGCGTACCCGGCTGGTTATACCAGGTCAGGAAATTTGAAAGATCCACACCTGAACCTGCTGTTAGTGCAGCCACCCAATCCTCAACCGTTACCGCCTGACCATCATGACGGCGGAAATATTCATCGGTTCCCTGACGGAATTTTTCCTTGCCAAGCAAGGTCGCCATCATGCGGTTAATTTCCGCACCTTTTTCATAAACGGTGGCGGTATAGAAGTTGTTAATTTCTACAAAATGATCCGGACGCGGTGGATGTGACAATGGGCCTGAATCTTCCGGGAACTGATGTGCTTTCAGAACTGCCACATCATCAATACGCTGTACTGCAGCCGACTGTAAATCTTCCGAGAAAGACTGATCACGGAATACGGTCAAGCCTTCTTTCAGACACAACTGGAACCAGTCACGACAGGTAATCCGGTTACCAGTCCAGTTATGGAAATATTCATGCGCAATGACTGACTGCACTCGCATGATAGCAGCATCAGTGGTGTACTCTTCATCGGCCAGCACACATGAAGTATTGAAGATATTCAGACCTTTATTTTCCATGGCACCCATGTTGAATGCACTGGTCGCCACGATCATGTAGTTATCCAGATCATAAGGCAGACCATAATGCTCCTCATCCCAGCGCATGGAATGTTTGAGCGCTTCCATGGCGATCTTGCATTTTGGAATATCTTTTTCTTCTGCGTAGATTTCCAGAGCTACATTGCGGCCTTCCGATGTGACATAGGAATCTTTCATCACTGCCAAATCACCAATGACACAGGCGAACAAATAGCTCGGTTTCTTGGTCGGATCCTGCCACACGGCATAGTGACGATTGGCATCGACTTCACCTGTTTCCAGCAGGTTACCATTTGCAAGCAAAACCGGATATTTCTTATCTGCTTCGACACGCGTCGTAAAGACCGACAACACATCAGGACGGTCTGGATAGAAAGTAATTTTACGGAACCCTTCTGGTTCATTTTGGGTCACAAACAGATCTGAACTGGCCTGATACAAACCTTCCAGCATCGTATTACTTTCAGGGTGGATTTTAACCACAATTTCAAGCAACACTTGATCAGGTGCATTGGCAATGACCAGCTGTTCAGCATCCAAGTGGTAGTCACTGGCATTCAGGGTTTGACCATTTAACTTAATCGATTGCAGCTCTAGATCGCGGCCAAGCAGAACCAGATCGCCAGCAGTTTGGCGCTGCATCTCCAGCTTGCTGCTGACCAGACTGTGGTCACTATAGACTTGAATATTCAGGTCGATGGAATCAACAATAAAGGAAGGTTTTTGATAGTCTTTTAAATAAATGGTTTGATCCGCTTCGATCACCGGGTTTGCCGCAATATTCATGTCCTGTCCTAATCTTTTATCGTGTTCGACATTGTTCATGTCAAAATCATACGCCAAGTTTTAAACGCTGTCTGTGCATTTGTATTGTTAGATCTAATATGGGCATTTCATGCACCACTTTCAATGCATTCTGCCTAATTGAGCAGCACTCGACTCTACATAAGAAATATCTGTGCCATAAAAATAGTCAGGATCATAATTTCTTACATTTTCATAAATCACTGATTTAAAAATATATAATTTTATTTGCTGAGTACCGAATAAATTCTGATTAATAAATGAGCACACTTCTTGCTACAGTTAAACTGTGTTTTTCCACACTTCCAATGAAAGAATAATGATAACGATGATGAGGTGAGCCATGTATTTAAAACAGCATGTTGTACGGATCGAAAATATCAAAACTTTGCAGACCCTGGATCAGGCCAATATTGACCATAAAGTGATTGCCCTGTTGATGAGCTGTGAAGGCATTCCGCTTCAGGCCCATGAAGTGACTGCCATTCTCAACACCTACGATGCACTCGGTGCCAAAAAAGTGCCCTCTAAAAAGGTTCAGGCCTTAATTCATGCCAAACACCGCGGCGAGGAGGACGACACATTACCCTGCCCGGTTTAAAAAACGTCATTTCATGTTTTTAAAATCAGAGCTACTTCGGTAGCTCTTCTCCTGTTTGGGTGACTAATTTTGATTTAGAAAAATTGCACCAGTCCACTACGTTTGCATCTCATCAGCCGTGTATAATCAAATGCCCTTCCATTCTAGAGTTGCTCGCGACCATGGTATTCAGTGTTCTGCAAAAACAGCTTGATGAAAGTACTCACTGCCCATTGTGTAAGGCATCGATGTATTGGATTGAGGCAGAACAATATGATCAGGAGCTGAGCTATCATGAATGCAGCCATTGCCAGCATCAGCTTTATTCCGATCAAAAGCACAATTGTTATTGTGAACACTGTCTGGCGCAGCGTAAACGAATGCTCAAGGAAGTCCGTTTACAGGAAAACCGTCAATATCATAAAAAACAGGATCGGCCGGTTCTTGAGCTGAATCAGCTCAGTTTTATCAATAAACTGTTTTTACTTGCGATTCTGGATGAACAGGTGCAGGAATATAGTCAGCACCGTGAATATATTGACTGGCATCAAATTCGATATTATTCCCTCAGTCCCAACTATCTGTTCCAACATGGTCTGGTAAAAAGCCTGATCCGGGATCAGGTTCTGATTCCCAAAGATCTCCAGCAGGAAAATCAGCATTATTATATTAATGTGCGACTGGATGGTTATTCTGAACCGACCCTGTTCAGTATCACCCAGCAGCTGCGCAACTGGTTTTATCAAAACCTGAGCCAAGGTGTGCCCTTTAAAAGTGCAGATGAAGTCAAAGATGCACTCTATTGCCTGCTATATGAAGAAATCATTCAGTTTGCCCAATTCTATTGCCGTAGCTGGAATGTGCAGATCGCCGGAAATCAGAGCTTTCAGACTTTTTGCTATCGTCTTTTGGATGTATTGGCTGTGGGACAGATTTATTATCTGGTACAAACAGGACTGGAATATCTGTACAAACAAAAAGCCCTCAAGCCTCGCAATGAAAACTTTATTAATACCAATCTGCTGAAAAAAACCTTGCAGCAGTACCGCGAACGTTCAGTTACAGAAAAATGGGAAACCTCTACCCTGCCGCGTCCACCGCAACTGGCATTCAGCAAGATGAGCGAAATCCTGTTTTATCGGTTTTTGGGCTATGATGAAAATATCTTCTTTCAGCCAGTATGGCGTTCGTGGCACAAGATCGAACCCCGCCTGAAATTTTATTCCCAGAAACGTTGTATGCACTGCGGCTCACAGGAACTGTCGGTGGATTATGATGCCAGTGACTATGTCAGCCTGTTCTGTCGTAGCTGCAAGCATCAAGACCATTATTTTACCCGCTGACCGAATACAACGAATCTTTCTCCTATTCTAAATGACCACGATGACTACTTCGATGCAAGCATTACAGCAAACACTTCTGGACCAGATCTGTGAAGCCTGGTTGAAACTTCAGCAACAGCAACCCCTGGTGCATATCATGACCAATACGGTGGCCAGCAACTATGTCGCCAATATTGTACTGGCTGCACATGCTTCTCCGGCCATGATCGACAATCCTTTTGAAGCTGAAAGTTTTGCCAAGATTGCAGCAGCAATCAGTCTGAATCTGGGTACACCAACTACCGAGCAGGTTCAGGCGATGCAGATTGCTGCGAAAACTGCACATCAATTGCAAAAACCGTGGGTGCTTGATCCGGTCGGTTATGGAACAGTTCTGCGCTGGCGTTCTGGCGTCGTAGATCAGTTGATGCATTCCCAGCCTACGATTTTACGAGGCAATGCTTCTGAAATTGGTGCTTTGGCTGGCAAGCAGATCGAGTCCAAGGGTGTAGACAGCACAGTAGACAGTGCGGATGTTTATTTACAGGCGCGAAGTTTGCTGGATCATTGTGAATGTATCGCAATCTCCGGTGAATCTGATTACATTATTTCGAAAGACTATCCTGTGATACAGGTGTCAGGCGGTTCTGCTTTACAGCCCCGAATCACGGCGATGGGATGTGCACTCGGTGCACTGATCGCTGCCTATAGTGCAGTAACGTCTCCAGCCCTTGCTGCATTAACGGCACATGTACATTTTGCAATTGCCGGTCAATTGGCATTTGAACGCGCACAACAGTTAGGCAGTTTTAATGTCGCCTTTCTGGATGAAATCCACCAACTCAATACTGAAACAATCCGAAAATACGCCAACTTTAAAATTCTGCCAGAATCCATTTAGTTTACTAGTCGCTTCACAGGGTGTTTGTTCTCTTGAATAGCTAAACGCCCCTCTTTATATTGATTCTGCTCATTTGCTCTATTGATCTCCTTAAAAATGTTCTGTCTAGCTCTTTCGGAGATCATTTTTGAGTAGTTTTATTCTGAACTGAATAGGCTTCATACAACTTATCTAGTGATTTCCACACAAACGGCTTCCATTTTACTTAAGATCTGTTTGCATCATGCAAATCTAGTTCATGTGAATTGTAGTTCAATTTTTTGTCAGTATTTAAATATGACTTTTAAGTTTTGATTAACAGGTTACATGAATCAATATTTGAAGCCTGATCATGCTTATTTTTGATTGCTGATTTGACTTTTTCGGCTTTAAAATTTCAGTGCAATACTAGGATATTCAGCTCAATCGGGAACATGACTAATAGTATGAATAGACTAATAAAAATCAGTTCAAACAATGAGCTAACTTTGATTTCAATAAGTCAGCTTTACAAATATGCATTAAAAAAGCCAGCTGCCACTAAAGCAACTGACTTTTAAGATTTGAATAAATAACGTGTTTAAAACACCTGTTTAACCTGCGTAATGAATGCTGACCGACTTGATACGATTGCTTTCAATTTCAGTGACTTTGAACTGTACACCTTGATAATTTAACTCGGTGCCCACGTCAACCGTACTGTTGGTTTTATCCAGAATCAAACCCGCAACACTGATATAACCGGCATCTTCATCAATCAGATCAATCATGCCAAGTTCCAGTTCAAGCTGATAAAGATCTAACATGCCCGATGCAATCCAGTGCGTATCATCGATTTTAACTAGATCTAGCTGTTCATCAGCATCCGGGAATTCACCGGCAATTGCTTCAAACACATCTAGCGGTGAAATCAGACCCTGCACATTACCAAACTCATCACTCACCAAGACCAAAGAACCTTTAGAGGTACGCAAGGTATTGATTGCGTCAATAACTTTCATTTTTTCAAAGATATAAATTGGGCGATGACGTTTAATCAGTGCTTTTAATTCTTCCGGCTCTTCCAGTACATCCAATAATTCTTTGGCACGTACTACGCTAATCACCTTATCTAGGCTACCGCGACATACCGGGAACAGACTGTGTGGAACAGACAGAATTTTTTCACGGATCTGTTCTGGGCTATCTTCCAGATCAACCCATGAAATCTGACCGCGCGGCGTCATGATAGAAGCGACTGAACGCTCTGCAAGGGTAAGCACCCCACCAATCATATAGCGTTCTTCATCTGCAAAGGTTTCTTGTGCCTGATTATTTTGACTGTCGGTCGTCTCTAGCTTGCCACCCATTAACTTCAGGATCGAGTCAGCCGTACGATGACGCAAAGGAATCTTGGATTCATGTTTAGCAGCATTACGCTGACCGAACTGGTTGAATGCTTCGATTATGATCGCAACACCAATACCTGAATAGATATAGCCTTTTGGAATATGGAAACCAAAACCTTCTGCAATCAGGCTGATACCAATCAAAAGTAGGAAGCTTAAACACAGAATCACCACGGTTGGATGACGGTTCACAAAATTGGTCAATGGTTTCGATGCCAGTAGCATCACGCCCATTGCGACAATCATGGCAGCCATCATGACATAAATATTGTCGACCATACCAATGGCGGTAATCACTGAATCTAAAGAGAAAACAGCATCTAAAACAACAATCTGTGCAACAACAGCAGTGAAACTTGCATATACCACATTGGTAGACACTGTGACTTCAGGTTTACCTTCAATCTTTTCATGCAGCTCAGTAACGGCCTTATACACCAGGAACAAGCCACCAAATAACAAGATCAGGTCCCGACCAGAGAAGGTCCAGTCAAACACAGTAATCAATGGTTGTGTCAAAGTGACCAACCAGGCAATGGCAAATAACAGGCCTAGACGCATGAATAATGCGAGAGACAAACCAATAACACGTGCTTTATCGCGTTGTTCAGGAGGAAGTTTTTCAGCCAGAATGGCAATGAAGACTAGGTTATCAATACCTAAAACAATTTCAAGAATAATAAGAGTAATTAAACCTACCCAGATTCCGGGATCTAATAAAAATTCCATTAGAGAATGACCCCGTTCGAGTAAGCTAGAAATAGAGATGGAAGATCAACGCACGGCGAGGGATCCATTAAAATTTAACCTATGCAACTTAAGACTATTCCATTATGCATAAACTGAGTATTTTGTAATGTATTAATTTACAAAAAAATTACATGATCATGATTTTATTGAGACTTTTATGATCAACTGATTGATGCTAAAACTGATTAATTTTAATTTTTTCTACATCATTTATTCGAATTGAATTAAAAATAAACAGAATTTAGTTTGATTAGACCATTACTTTTAAGGTCACTTAAAGATTAGAGCATAAACTATTTTTTTATTGAAAGAACAATCACTTAAAAATATAGCTGTAAATAATCATTTAATATATTGACTAAAACCACTCAATCACCCTATATTTCTTAAATCGATTAATTTATTGAAATACAATTATTTGTATTAAAACCTATTCAGACAGGCTGCTTAAGAACAATAAAAAGTCTTGGAAAACATTTCTACTCACGAAATACATAATGAGGAATTAAATTTATACAAAATATTATCGCCTTTCATCCGATTTTAAAGAACAGTCTCCGCGCCAGATAAGGCTCACATGCAGAACTGATCAACTCCTTGGGATGTTAAGCAAAACTAAAAGTGTTAGCGCTTTAACATTTTTAAAATAAAGGTTGAAATATGCATAAACTTTTTCATAAAATGAAAGGGCCCTAGAAAAATAAATACAAGGAACATTTCATGACTAAGAAATATGCAAAATTTTTGCCGTGTACGGAAGAATTTAATTTAGAAAACTTTCCATATTATTGGGTAACTCAGGTTCATGCTCAATACGTCGTTAATGTCGATCATGCACTAAAAAAGTATGGTGTTGACAATTCCCGCCGCCGCATCCTTCTTGCACTAAAAGCTAAACCGCATGCCAGTGTTTCTGATTTGTCACAGATGGTTGTTTCTAAAATGTCGACCACGACTAAAATTGTCTACCGCTTAAAAGACGAAGGTCTGGTTGAAACCTATTCATGTGAGGATGACGCACGGATTACCCGAGTATTTTTGACCGACAAAGGCATGCAAATGACGCATAAGATCAATGATCTGACAAATGTGGTACTGGAACAGTCATTTGAAGGCCTGACGCCTTTGCAAATTGAAAAAACCATGGAAAGTTTACGTCATATTTTCAAAAATTTAGCTCGTTAAGAGACCTACTTTTTATTTTAAATAGACGCTGGCGAATTGGCGCATACTTTACAATAATAAATAATTCGCCAGAGCTTTCTAAAAATCAAAAAAGTTCAGTTGTGGACTGACTTTTTTGATTTTTTCTTTTGGTACATGTGAACATTCAAACTCTTCTACCGGAAAGCCCTCTACAAAGCTACGAATATCCGGATGCCTTAGCGTTAGCCATTCTTGCAGTCGCTGCTGTGGAATCACAATAACCGAGCGTTTGATATTACCCGGCTCATGAAACTCCTTCATCATGGGATGGTCAATTGCATCCATGGTAATCATACTGGCAGAGCGTACAATTTCACCTTGTACCCGAGCAATCTCATACACAGCTGCAATAAAAGTCGCCTGACCATCTTTACGTCTTACACCCCAACGCTGCGGTTTATTGTCAAAATATTTGGACTCATAAAATTCCGATACCGGAATGACGCAAAAATGACATTTGGCGGTGGCTTCAGCGAAGGTGGGCCTTTGCAGTAAGGTTTCATTTCTGGCGTTATAGGTCTTGGTACCTATAGTTTTGTCTTCTGCCCATTTCGGAATGAGTCCAAAATTCACGGAACGCCATTCCAGTCCTTGAGCTGAATGAAACAAAAGCGGTGTAGCATAATTGGGATAGACCTCCTCTGGATATTCAAAAGGAATTTCTGGCAATCCCAGATTATGCAACTGCTCTAAGGTTAAAGGCTTAAAATTGGCGCACATGGTTCATATATGTAAATCATTCGACCATAACATTATACCGTGATGCCAAGTCGAAGCCTGTCGTATTTCTATAGTTTTAGGCGCGTTGACTGTTATGAATTCGGTACAGTCAACCAATGTGTTCGGGTAAACTCCTCAAAAATCCAGCGGCCATTAAAACGACCCAATCCTGAATTTTTTTCGCCGCCAAAGGGTGCATTTGACTGGTCTGCTACACTAATGCCATTAATATGCGTCATACCAATATCCAGTTGTGCGGCAAAAGCAGTGCCTCGATCGATGTTTGAAGTACATACTGCACTGGATAAGCCAAACTCGGTCGCATTGGCTAGGTTTAAAGCATGCGCTTCATCCCGGGCTTTTAAGATAGGTAAAATCGGACCGAAGCTTTCTTGCTGCGCCAGATCGGAATCTTCCGCGACATCAATAAAAATATGTGGATAGACCAGATTCCCTTCAATTTCTCCTTCATAGACCAGTTGTGCGCCCTGCTCGCTGCCTGTTTGAATGATCTGTTGATGCTTTTCAACCTGACTCTGGTTAATGATTGGACCAATCACTGTATCTTCCAGATTTGGATCACCCACCGGAATTATTTTGATCCGATCCAGGAGCTTATCTACATAAGCATCATGAATAGAGGCATCGACAATGACCCGGTTAGTACTCATGCAAATTTGTCCCTGATGCATAAAACGCCCCATCAGCGTTAGTTCAACCGCAAGATCAAGATCGGCATCATCCAGAATGACCAAAGGTGCATTGCCACCCAGTTCAAGTGCCAGACGTTTGATTCTCGAACTGGCTAGAGCCTTACTGCCAACACTTTTTCCCACTTCGGTGGAGCCGGTAAATGAAATCATTTTCGGCACTGAATGCTCAACAAAATAATCCCCGATTTCACTGCCAGCACCGGCAACAATATTCAGTGCACCTGCAGGCAAACCTGCCTCTTCAAATAATTTACCAATTAAGGTGCCGCCAGTCACTGGTGTATCACTGGCTGGCTTCAGCACAACGGTATTACCACAGGCAATTGCAGTTGCCACTGAACGTAAGGATAAATGAAATGGAAAGTTCCATGGACTTATAACTGCAATCACGCCTAAGGGCTTACGTAAAACCATACTTTTACGTGCTGGATCTTTGCTTTCGAGCTGTTCAGTTTGGATCTGATCTGGAAAAGCCAGACTTTCCTGAATGATGCCCAGAGCAGCACCTACCTCAACGCCGGCTTTAATGCGCGTACTACCAGATTCAATGATCAGCCAGTCAATGATTTCATCACGACGCTGCTGAATAATTGTCATCACATTTTGCAGCACTGTTTTTCGTACTTCAGTGGGATTCAAAACACCCTGCTGAAAAGCCTGCTCTGCTGCGGTATAAGCACTGTCGACATCGACAGAACTGGCAGCTGGCATACTAAAAATTTCACTCTGGGTATAGGGATTAATATTTTTTATTATTCTGGTTGAAGTACCAGCTTGCCACTGACCATGAATAAACTGCTGGTCTAAATTTTGATATACCGTTGTCATTTTATTGTTTCCTCACATGCTTTGCCCCACTTTAAGAGTTCAACTGGAAAATTTCTAGTCAAAACAACGACGGCTTACCATTAGACAATAAAAAAGCCTCCGAAGAGGCTTTTTTAAGCTAGACAGGATTAGTCACCTGTATAACCTTTTAACTTTAAACGCGCTGCGTGCAGAAGCGGCTCGGTATAACCTGATGGCTGCTCACCACCTTTAAAAATCAGGTCAGATGCTGCCTGGAACGCAATATTGTTGGCAAAGTCAGCAGACATTGGCGTATACAGTGGATCATTGGCATTTTGCTCATCCACAATTTTCGCCATACGTTGCATCACTTCTTCTACTTGCTCACGACTTACGATACCGTGACGCAACCAGTTCGCAACGTGTTGTGAAGAAATACGTAGAGTCGCACGATCTTCCATTAAACCGACATCATTGATGTCTGGCACTTTAGAACAACCTACACCCAAATCTACCCAACGAACGACATAACCCAAGATACCTTGACAGTTATTTTCGAGTTCTTTGGTTTTTTCTTCTTCAGACCAGTTGGTGTCTTTCGCCAATGGCGGTGTCAACAAATCATCCAGAGATAAAGGTTGAGTCGACAATAGCTCTTGCTGACGGTCTGCAACATTAATCTGGTGATAGTGAATCGCGTGAATCACCGCACCTGTAGGTGATGGAACCCATGCACAGCTCGCACCCGCTTCAGGATGTTCAGTTTTGGTTTTGTACATGTCAAGCAGCATGTCTGGCTTTGGCCACATGCCTTTACCGATTTGTGCTTTACCACGTAAACCTGCTTGCAGACCAATCATCACGTTACGGTTTTCATAAGCCGGGAACCAGATTTGGCCTTTTACTTCGCCTTTACGAACGAATGGACCAGCTTCCATAAAGGTATGGATTTCATCACCGGTACGGTCCATAAAACCTGTATTGATGAAGATGGTACGATCTTTGGCTTGTGCAATACAGTTCTTCAAGTTCACAGAAGTACGGCGTTCTTCATCCATAATCCCGATTTTTAAAGTTTTTGCAGGTAAGCCAAGTGCCTGTTCTGCACGTTCAAACAATTCAACGGCAAATGCCACTTCTTCAGGACCATGCATTTTCGGTTTAACGATATACATTGAACCTTGACGCGAGTTCTTGATCGTGTTTTCACCTTTGATGTCTGCAAAAGACAACAATGGAGTGATCAATGCATCCATGATGCCTTCATAGATTTCTGCGCCATCTACCAAAATTGCAGGGTTTGTCATTAAATGACCAACATTACGCAGCAACATTAATGAACGGCCGTGAACTTTAGTTTCACCACCTTCTACATTTTTGAAAGTACGGTCTTCATTCAGTTTACGGGTAACAGTTTTACCGTTTTTCTCAATAGACTCTTCTAAAGTACCTTTCATCAGGCCTAACCAGTTACGGTAGCCTTCCACTTTCTCTTCAGCGTCAACAGCTGCAATCGAGTCTTCCAAGTCCTGAATGGTCGTAACCGCAGCTTCAAGAACTACATCTTTTACACCAGCGGCATCAGTTTGGCCAATCGGGCTGCTGGCATCAATTTGCACAATAGCGTGCAGGCCATTATTTTTAAATACGATTTCAGTTGGTGCTGAAGCTTCGCCATTGTAACCAACGAATTTAGCCGCATCTGCCACAGTTGTTTTTGAACCATCTTTCAAGGTAACAACCAGTGCATTAGCTTCAACTGCGTATTGAGTTGCGTCTGCGTGCGAACCTTGTGCGAGTGGGAAAGTTTCGTCGAGGAAATTCTTTGCAAATGCGACAACTTTTTCACCACGTTTCGGGTTATAGCCTTTGCCTTTTTCCGCGCCATCTTCTTCAGAGATGACATCGAAACCATAAAGTGCATCATACAAAGAACCCCAACGTGCGTTTGCAGCGTTCAGGCAGTAACGTGCATTACGTACCGGTACCACCAACTGTGGACCTGCCAGTACTGCAATTTCTTCGTCTACATTTTCAGTGCTGATTTGAAAATCTTCTACTTCTGGTAACAAGTAGCCAATTTCAGTCAAGAAAGCTTTGTAAGCTTGTAATTCAAATGTGTTATTGCGGTGCCATTCATCAATTTTCGCCTGAATGTCATCACGCTTAGCCAAAAGTGCTTTATTTTTAGGGCTAAGATCAACAACGACTTGTTCAAAGTTTTTCCAGTATGTTTCGCTGTCTAAACCAGAACCTGGTAGTGCTTCATTTTCGATGAAATCGTAAAGTTCTTTAGCAATCGCTAACTTGCCTTTTTGAATACGTGCAGTCATTGTCTTTCCTGATATTGCTACTTTTTATACAAGAGATTCTAGTATACCGATTAAAATCTAGCTGAATAGTATTATCACATTGCTAAATACTGAGCATTTTTTCCAATATGAATACCCTCATAAACATATTTGATATTTCTCAGTTACAAATAGATATCATTCTGCTAAATACCCTAATGACAGTGTATAAAGTTTTCGAAATGTAGAAATTAGACTTAAGTTCAGATTTTCGAGTAAAAATTATGCATTCTAGTTATACACGATCATATTTAGATCAAGATTAAGCCATGTTTGATCAGGCTTGTCGATAATTTAAGTACCTATTTTTATAAAAAAAGCGCCAGTAAATAACCAGCGCTTTTATTCTTAGTCTCCGTTCACGGAGGCGATTTTCTCAATCTGGCGATGTTCAGAATTCAGGTATTCATCCGACTGCATTTCCAGCAAACGGGAACGGGTCCGTTCAATTTCAAAGGCCAGTTTTTCACCTTGATAAATATCCACGATATTATCTTCTGAGGTTAAGAGTAACTTGACGCCACGGTCATAAAATTCATCGACCAGATAAATAAAACGGCGCGTTCCATCATTCAGGAAATCGGTCAGATGCGGTACATTACTCACCAAAACCGTATTATAAATATTGGCGATTTCAATAAAATCAGCCGGACTGCGTGGCTTTAAACACAGTTCAGAAAATTCACACCACAATACATCTTCAGTATGTGACACGGTTTCAACAATACGGTTGTTGATAATAATTGGCTCTTCAGAACAGGTCTGAGTCTGGGTCAAAGCGCTAAAACGTTGAGCAATCCAGTTTTTATGATCATGTGTTAACGGGAATTTAAACAGTTGTGCCTGTTTCAAAACCCGTAGACGGTAATCGACTCCGGCATCGACATTTAAGACCACACAGTTTTTCTTGACCAGTTCGATGGTAGGCATAAAACGGTCACGGTGAATGCCGTTCTTATATAAACCGTCCGGTGCGATATTCGAAGTAGCGACCAAGGTGATACCACGTTCAAACAGCTTCTGGAACAGATCGCTCAGGATCATTGCATCCGTCACGTTAGACACAAAAAATTCATCAAAACAGATGATGACCGCTTCTTTATAAATTCGATCCGCCACGATATCTAGCGGATTACGCTGTCCGGATAATTTGTTTAACTCACGATGCACATGCTGCATAAAATGGTGAAAATGCATCCGGGTTTTACGGCGAAACGGAATCGAATCGTAAAACTGATCCATTAACCAAGTTTTTCCACGCCCCACACCACCCCACATGTACACCCCTTTCGGAGATGTCTGACGGCGAAAGCGGCGAAATGCTTTTTTCGATGCCTTAAAACGCTGAATCAATTCCAGCCAGACACGATTCAGTTCATGTACTGCCATTGCCTGTGCTTCATCAGGCATAAACTGTCCCGAAGAGATCGCTTGTGCATAACGTTCTGCAGGAGAAATCGGACTAAAAGCGGTGCTGTGCTGTGAATTAAAATCGGACATAGAATTTCGTACTATTTGGGATCAATTTAATTATAGCGGAGTTTAATCAACACGCTATAACACTTTGGCATAAACTAACTTAGGCTATTTTATATATTGCCGAGGACTTTGCCCAAACCAGCGTTTAAAGGCATGGTTAAAAGCGGCCGGCTCGGAATAGCCTAATAATTCTGCAATCATTTCAATCGAATACTGTTTATATTCAATCAGTCGCAAAGCCTTATCTTTAATAATTTCTTCGCGAATCTGCTTATAACTGGTATCACACTGCTGTAACTGATGCCGCAAGGTTCGTTCCGGAATATTCAACGCCTGTGCCGTTTCAGCCATGCTCGGCATCAGGCCGCTTTGGATTTCCAGATAATCCTGCACACGCTGCACCACAGTCGGCGTCTGCTCATCCTGTTGCAAACGCTCCAGTTCAGCCAGACATTTGGCTTCATAGACAGCAAAAGTGACCGCATCTGCAGAAGGAATTTTAATATCCAGCACTGCTTCATCAAACCAGAATGCTGCCCGAGATGCATCAAACTGTACCTGTGTTCCATAATAATCATGATAGACCTTTAAGGTATTCAGATCTTCTGGATAGGCAAATGGCAACTCGATCCGCAAATCAGGTTTGGATAAGCCCATCAATTTGTAAATTTCCCGGATAAACTTAAACGTTCCGGAAATCTCCGCCTGTGCCAGCAACATTCCCAAATGATCATCCTGCTGCTTTGCTCGATAACACAGCGCGCTATGATGCTCGCTTTGCTGCAAATCCAACTGACCGGTCAAATGGGTCAACTGCTGAAAACGGATCACCTGGTTCAGTGCATCGCGTACTGTAGGACTGGTCACCAGCAACATGAGTAAGGGACCATAACCTGCCAAAGCATAATGCTGACCAATCAATAATCCCTGTTCAGGTTGGATTTCCTGTCCCACCACCTTAAGCACATCATGTTCCAGACTCGGATGGATCACCGAACTTGGATCAAAGGCATCTACACGCAGCCCAATGTTTTGCAGTTTCTGATCGACTTCCATGCCAGCCTTGCGCATCCCTTGAATCAAATACATCAGACTGAGAACAGAACGTTTCATAACCATACAAATACAATGTGATTGCTCTAGTTGTACTATAAAAATAATGTGTCGGCTATTGCCGTTTAGATCAATTTTCTATCTAATCATCAAGGAGCGAATTACGATAAATATCCAACATTAAAATAAGTAAGAAAAGTACTGATGCTAGATCATGCTACCGCTATACGCCCTCACCCTCATACCAAAGTTGCCATTATTGGAGCAGGTTTCGGCGGTATCGCCATGGCAATACGTTTACAACAGCATGGTATTTATGATTTTGATTATTCTTTAAAAAGGTAACGATTTTGGCGGAACCTGGCGGGACAATCAGTACCCTGGAGCAGCCTGTGATGTGCAATCACATTTATATTCCTTGTCATTTGCACCGAAAAGCAATTGGTCCAAACGTTATGCGGAAGCACCCGAGATATTTTCTTATATTCAGGATCTGGTGACCGATTATAACCTGCGTGCTTTTTGCCGTTTAAATACCGAGGTACTGGCAGCACATTACCAGGCAGAGCGCTGTCTGTGGCAATTGCAGCTACAGGATCAAAGTATCCTTTAAGCCCAGTTTGTGATCTTCGCTTCCGGACCTTTACATATTCCGCAGATTCCATATATTCCAGGTATTGAGAAATTTCAGGGCAAAGTTTTTCATTCTGCGCAATGGGATCATACTTATGATCTGACTGGCAAAAATGTTGCATCCATTGGGACAGGTGGCAGTGCCATTCAATATATTCCGGAAATTGCCCCGCAATGCAAACAACTGTATGTCATGCAACGTACTGCGGCTTGGGTCATTCCTCGGGATGAACGTGCCTACCCGAATCTTGAAAAGAAACTCTTTAAAAAATATGACTGGTTTAGAAAGCTACACCGTGCCCGCCTGTATTGGTCAAATGAATCGCGTGTCGTACCGATTGTCAAACCGGGCATTATGAAATTCACCCAAAAACTGGCAGAACTACTCATTAAATATGAGGTTAAAAATCCTGAATTGGCCAGAAAATTGACTCCCGATTACATCATGGGCTGCAAACGTATTCTGGTTTCGAATAAATACTTCCCGACTTTTAACCGCCACAATGTAGAACTGGTGACCGAGAAGATTCAGGAACTGACTGAACACAGTATCATTACACAAGATGGAAAAGAACGGCCGATTGACTGCCTGATTTATGGCACCGGATTCATTACCGATCCACGTATCTATATGAAGAATTTTCAATGTACCGGGCTCGATGGTGCAGAGCTGAATGAAGTCTAGAAACAAGGCGCTGAAAGCTATTATGGAATTTGCATGAAAGACTTTCCAAACCTGTTTCAGTTACTGGGCCCAAATACCTTATTGGCGCACAACTCTGTGATTTTTATGATTGAGGCACAAGTCGAATATATTTTGCAATTGATGCAACTGGTCGATCAATTCCAAAGCGATGCCATCATGGTCAAAGACCAGGCACAAGATACATTTAATCAGCAGGTGCAACACATGTTTGAAAAGACCGTGTGGCAATCTGGCTGTGTCAGCTGGTATCAGCAGGAAGGCAGCAAGAACTTTGCCTTATGGCCAACTTATACCTGGAAATACTGGCTCAAAACAAAAAAGCCAAATGTCGCGGATTATCGATTATTGAATAAAGTCACCTAAAAGCTTTTTACCATCTGGCATCAAGCGGTGGCATAATTTATAGGTAATTTTTTCAATCCATTAAACTTATGCAATCGCTTTGGCTCATCTTCCAGCTTCTACTCTGTCTAGCACTCGGTTTTGCCATGGCAAAACGAATTCCGATTTCGATTATTAAAATCTGTTTCAAGCTATTGCCCTATTTTAGCTATGTTTTATTGATTGCAATTGCCTTTGAATTTTCACAACTGGTAGATGAATTACAGCATCCTCTCCAGATTTTGAGTACGTCAATTAGTATTGCCTTTCTAACCTCACTCGGCGCTTTTGCATTTTGTTACCTACTATTTAAATGGGCAGGTTTTCTTCCGAGTTCAGGCCGGGTATCTCTCGATCTGGTAGTTAAATCCTTGCTGAATATGAGCTATGCTTTTTTAGCTCTCGCAGGTGGATATTGTTTACATGCGGGCTTGAATCTGTTTGATCTATCCTTGCAAATCAGCACCTGGCATTTGTTGCTGGTATTTATGTTCATGATTGGCCTGGATCTGGCTTATTCACCTTTAGATCGTTCCTGGTTAAATTTTAAAATTCTCTTAGTTCCGATTGGTTGTATTTTTGGTTCATTATTTGCAGTCATGCTTTATTCATTCTGGAATACAGACATCAGTCTAAAAGATTTGATCATGCTGTCACAAGGCTATGGATTTTACTCAATGTCAGGTGTTGTCGTAACAGAACTCAGAAATGCAGAACTCGGCAGTATCGCCCTGATGAATGACCTGTTTAGAGAAATTTTTGCCATCTTACTGATGTATTGTATGGGTTGGAGATATCCAAGATCGGCCATTTCCGCAGCGGGTGCAACTGCGATGGATGTGACTCTGCCGATGGTTAAACAAGCCTGCGGGCATGATTTTATTCCACATGCCATGGTCAGTGGTTTTATTTTGTCACTGTTAGCACCAGTCATGGTGAGTATACTGGCAGCGATTTAATAACTTTATCACTTTCTCAATCTCACTAAATTCCTCTTTTATAAAGAGGGACTCTCCTCCCTGATTCAGTTTAAAAGCAGAATTTTAAAACGAAGCACAAGCAAGGGGCCGGCAGAGCTGACTAAAAACTTAAATCAATATCACTTAAGGCATCGCCTACTGTTTCAATAACATCTGAAGCAAGACTGATGGCATCAGATGCAAAACTGACCACATCGATCCCCGCTGTCCAATCTGCTGAGCTTGCCTTTTGTTGTTGCTGTTTTTGTTGCTTAAGCTGTTCCGCCTGTTGAATATTTTGAATTATGTCATTCTGTGCTTTTTCTAATTGTGGTTCAGATGAAGTCACCATTTTTCCTTTTTATTTTATAACCAATTTTTTCGATATATAAAAAAAGCCTTTCGACTGAAAGGCTTTTTGTCATTCAAACCATATTAAAGCGTTGCCAAAATATCTTTTAAGGTTTGGCGCATATTTTTAGACTGAGTAATCGGGCGACCAATTACCAGATGTGTTGAGCCATCTATCATTGCCTGTTTCGGTGTCACAATACGTTTCTGGTCATCTGCATTCGACCCTTCTGGACGAATGCCGGGTGTCACCAATGCAAAGTCTTTTCCAATCGTTTCACGCAACATTTTCGCTTCTTGAGCTGAGCAGACGACACCATGTAGACCACTATCTTTTGTTAGTTGTGCCAGACGTTTTACATGCTCATTTGGTTCAATATCCAGACCAATATCTTTCAAGTCTTCACGGCCCATTGACGTCAATACAGTTACTGCAATCAACTGAGTCTTATAATTACCTGCTTGCAAACGCTCTACACAGGTTTCCATCATCTTACGACCACCTGATGCATGCACATTCACCATCCACACACCCAAATCTGCTGCCGCGCATACAGCCTGTGCTGTTGTATTTGGAATATCATGAAATTTCAGATCCAGAAATACATCAAAGCCTTTATCTTGAAGTGCTTTGACAATGATTGGACCTTCATGGGTAAATAACTCTTTACCAACTTTTAGTCGACACAAGGCAGGATCTAACTGTTCTGCAATGGCTAAGGCATCAAATTGGCTTTTGGCATCTAGTGCGACGATGATACTCAAGAGATTACCCCTTCATATAGGCAAAAAATAAGCCCATTATAATGGGCTTTGATTTTCATTGGTAATATCTAATACAGTTTTTTCATGCCGGGTATGGGCTGCTGCTTCAGCGGCCATTAACTTGGCTGTATTCAACTGTTCCTTACGTAGATATTCAATGTCTTTACGCAGTCGTTTTATTTCCCAATTCGTCTGAAAAACCCGGAAGATCTGAACGCCCAATAACAGGCCCAAAACGACACCTAAAGATAACGTGAGGAGAAGTAATAATCCCAGGCGCATTGCGGGAACTTGAGTAAATAACAAGTCCACTGACAATTCGGTACCGTTTTGCAAAACCAAAGCTAATGAATAACCAAACAGTACCAATAAAAGAATGACCAGAACGTAACGCATGAACACCCCGCAAAATATTTACAATTATTTTTGTGCAGACTCGTTCACAGCGTCACGAAGTGCCTTGCCTGGTTTAAAGTGCGGAACTGCTTTTGCAGCCACTTCTACTGATTTACCAGTTTTAGGGTTACGACCTACGCGCGGTTCACGGTGATGCAATGCAAAACTACCAAATCCACGAATCTCGATACGATTGTCAGTTGATAATGCTTCTATCATTTGATCAATCATAATTTTAACTGCTTCTTCCACTAAAGGCTCAGCCAAATGCGGATTTTTTAACGCAATACGCTCTATTAAGTCAGACTTATTAAGTGCTTCAGTAGTCATCTGCGACCTCTTTAATTATCAAGCTACTTGGGATCTATTTCCCGATAATAACCTGTTTAAATACAAAACGGTAGCGCAATAATTAAATACTACGCTACCGTTTACAGTATTTGTATAAAAAGTATTAGTTAACTTACATTAACAATACAATTCAAACGCTTACTTAGTTGCCCATTTGAGCTTTGATCAGGTCACCAATCGTCTTAGGACCATTGTCTTGACCAGCAGCTGGAGCTGTTTTCAAGTTAGCAACTGCTTCTTTCTCTTCAGCTTCGTCTTTCGCCTTGATAGACAAGTTGATTGCGCGAGATTTACGATCTACGTTGATGATCTTCGCTTCAACTTCTTGACCAACTTCAAGGAACTTAGTTGCATCTTCAACGCGGTCGCGGTTGATTTCAGATGCTTTCAGAGTCGCTTCAACTTCGTCAGCTAACTTAACAGTAGCGCCTTTAGCGTCAACTGCAGTTACAGTACCTTTAACCAACGCACCGCGTTCGTTAGCAGCAAGGAAGTCATTGAACGGATCGTTGTTCATTTGCTTGATGCCAAGGCTGATACGGTTGCCTTCAGCGTCTACAGAAAGGATAACTGCTTCAACAGTGTCGCCTTTCTTGTAACGACGAATCGCTTCTTCGCCTTGTTCGTTCCAAGAAATATCAGACAAGTGAACTAGACCGTCGATACCGCCTGGCAAACCGATGAAGATACCGAAGTCAGTGATAGATTTGATCGTACCAGAAACTTTTTCGCCTTTGTCGTGATCTTTAGCAAACTCTTCCCATGGGTTAGCACGAGTTTGTTTGATACCAAGAGAAATACGACGACGTTCTTCATCAACTTCAAGAACCATAACATCAACTTCGTCACCAATCTGAACAACTTTAGATGGGTGGATGTTTTTGTTCGTGTGATCCATTTCTGAAACGTGTACTAAACCTTCAACGCCTTCAGCGATTTCAGCGAAACAACCGTAGTCAGTCAGGTTAGTTACGCGCGCTTTAACGATTGAACCTTTAGGGTAACGGTTCATGATCGCTAACCATGGATCTTCGCCAAGCTGTTTAAGACCTAGAGAAACACGGTTACGTTCGCGGTCGAATTTAAGTACTTTAACAGTAACTTCTTGACCCACTTCAACAACTTCTGAAGGGTGCTTGATACGTTTCCAAGCCATGTCAGTGATGTGAAGAAGACCATCAATACCGCCAAGGTCAACGAATGCGCCGTAGTCAGTAAGATTTTTGATCGTACCAGTAACTGTTTGACCTTCTTCAAGCTGAGCAAGAAGAGCTTCACGGTCAGCTGAAGATTCAGCTTCCATAACAGCACGACGTGAAACAACAACGTTGTTACGTTTAGCGTCAAGTTTGATTACTTTGAATTCTAACTCTTTGCCTTCTAGGTGAGTAGTATCACGAATAGGACGAGTATCAACTAAAGAACCTGGAAGGAACGCACGTACTGGACCGATGTCAACAGTGAAACCACCTTTAACTTTACCAGAGATAACACCAGTAACGATTTCGCCGTCTTCAAAGATTTTTTCAAGTTTAGTCCAAGTTTCTGCGCGTTTAGCTTTTTCGCGAGAAAGAACTGTTTGACCCATACCGTTGTCAAGTGCTTCAACAACTACGTCTACAGTGTCGCCAACTTGAACTTCAAGTTCGCGCTGTTCATTTAAGAACTCAGCACGGTCAACAACGCCTTCAGATTTAAGGCCAGTGTCAACAGTTACCCAATCAGAGTCAATGCTTACTACAACGCCCTGGATAACTGCACCCTTTTCAACGTTGAGGTTTAATTCGCTTGCTTCAAAGAGGGCTGCAAAAGATTCGGTCATGATATTTCCGATAAAGTCAGCGGTCTTGGATCAGACAAGGCCGGTTTAATTAAGCATCTACATAGTCCATATAAAACTGATCAAGCTATGCGTTTGCTGATAAAATTGGGTTAATTTGCTAACTGCTGATCCACATAAGTGGTCATCAGCTGGAATACTTCATCGATATTCAAATCTGAACTATCGATAATGTAAGCATCATCCGCAGGCTTGAGTGGAGCGACAGCGCGTTCCATATCTCGTTTATCGCGAGCGATGATATTAGCTAAAATGTCGCTTATTTTAACATCCAGCCCCATGCCCTGCAACTGCTTTACACGTCTTTGCGCGCGTGATTCAGCCGAGGCCGTCAAATATATTTTTGCCTGAGCATTCGGGAAGATACTTGTCGCCATATCACGTCCGTCTGCTACCAGACCAGGCGCCTGTGCAAAGGCATGCTGACGTGAAACCATCGCTGTTCTAAGCTCAGGAATTGCTGCAACTTTTGAAGCAAACTCTCCTACCCGTTCAGTTCGAATAGTTTGGGACACATCTTCACCATCCAGCCACACCTGCACCCCGGTGTCGGTACTGACAAACTGGATATCTAAATTTGTTGCGATTTGTACGCATTCTGGCAATTTCGTGTCTAGCGAATCCAGCAAATCATGGTGATGCAATGACAAACCCAAAAGGCGGTATAAAGCACCAGAATCCAATAAGTGAAACTGATAATGTGCAGCCAGTTTCGCTGCTAACGTGCCCTTGCCAGACCCACTTGGACCATCAATGGTAATAATTTGAACTGTCATTGCTTTCCCGTTGTTGTTTAAACAGATTTTGCGAGTTTTGTCAGGCCTAGTTTAATCGCTGCCTGTAACTGTGCAAGGATTAATTTACTCACAAAAGGCGCACGTGCCTGCAATTCAATCGTATAAGTTACTAACGTTTTGTCATCAGCCAGTGCTTCAAATTCAATAATGCCTAAATGATGCTTGATCAATGGATTTTTAATAATCTGATATTCGATGCGATTATTTGGCTCGAACAAGGTAATTTGTTCATTCAGCGGCTTCACTGGCCCCATACCCATTGCACGTACTGAACCGAGTCCATCAGGATATTCAGCATCCGCAGAATCCTTGATTCGTTCGACCTGCATCGGTGCGAAGGCAATATTATAGGTGGCATGCTTGGACATCAAATTGAAGACATCATCAAGGGCTGCTGGGAATTCTTTTTTTACTTGGATGCTGTTCATTATTGTTCCTGAAGATTGCAGATATTTGAAAGTGGGAAAATTTTAGCGGATAAAGTAAATTTACTTCTGCGTATTTAATAACTTTTCTTGTAACTTGAATTGTCGTTTCTGCTCGCGACGCAACTTAAAAAATGCACTGAGCTGTTCAGAGCATTGCTGCTGCATGCAGCCTGCCTCGAAAGAAAATACGTGATTATAATAACCGGTTTCAAACAGTTGACGCGCACTCACCAGTGAACCTGCTTTCGCTTCAAATGCGCCAAATACTACCCGTGAAACCCGTGAATGCACCAGCGCACCAACACACATGGTGCACGGCTCTAAAGTCACATAAAGCACTGCATCATCAGGTAAACGATAATTCTGGATGTTTTGACAGGCATCACGTAGTGCAACAATTTCAGCATGCGCAGTCGGATCATTCAACGAGATGGGCGCATTAAATCCCTGACCAATGATCTGATTCTGACTGACGATAATTGCCCCGACTGGGATTTCTCCCTGTGCAGCAGCAAGTGCAGCCTGCTCGTAAGCACGCTGCATCCAGTATTCATCTGTAAATTGTGTTTCGGACATTGAAGCTTAAATCACACCATAATGCTTGAGCAGCTCATTCCAGCTTTCAATAGTCGTAACTGGAGGATTCCCAGACAGGATCCCTTTCAAGCTCATATCTGCACCTTTTTTCCACTCAGGACTAAGGTCTTTATCAACCAGACGTGCACGCACACCTTCGACAAAATCATGATGACGGATTTTCCAGTCAGAAATTTGAACTTCCAGTTCGAAAACTTCATTCCAGGAATGCACCTGCTTACCCCATTGCCATAATAGCCAGGTCAAGGCTGCGGTGGTTGGTGAACCTTTTTTCAGGTTTTCACTGGCCTGACGCAACCAGTCACTGCGTGCATCACTCAGGCCAATTATCGACTCATAATCATGCTCAAAGTTGATGCCACGGCAAACACTATGAATCACGTCCAGAGAGTTTTGTAGCGGTCCCGGGCCTACCGGACGGTGCATACTGTTCAGGGTGTCATCAATGGCACGGAAGTCACCCGCAGGATAATGCTCCCAGTCGATATTAATGACTTTATCCAACACTGAATCACGCTGTGCATCACAAATATGCGTTGCCCAACCAATCCCATAAGCACCCGCAGCAGTCATGATCGAACCAGTCAAGCCTGTGAATAAACCAATCGCACCACGATCCGCCAGAAAGCGGGTTGCACCCACATCTGGATACAAACCGATATTGATTTCAGGCATGGCCAAACGTGAATATGGTGTCACTAAACGGAAAGGCGCTGCCATAAACAGGCCCAAGCCACCGCCCATCACATAACCTTCACCCCAGACTAAAACGGGTTTGGCATAATTATGCAATAACAGATCAAGTGCATATTCTTGTTCAAAGAACTTATTGGCAGCCGCGACTTCATCATTAATCACTAACTGACGCAGTTTACGTACATCCCCACCCGCACAGAACGCTTTCGGTGTGGTTGAATCCAGCCAGATTGCTTTTACGCTGTCATCATGATGAAAGTCCTGAAATACTTCCAAGAGTGCGGAAGCAATCGATTCATCCAGCGCATGCAAAGATTTCGGGCGATTTAAACGAACGATACGCCAGCCATTGTGCGCTTCTTCAACAATCAAATCCGGATGATAATGTTTAGTAAGGGGAGAATATTTCATGCGTCCAGCTGCCAATCTATAGGCTCAATGCCATGTTGTTTGAGGTAATTATTCGATTTTGAAAATACTTTACAACCAAAAAAACCACCACGGTTTGCGGCCAAAGGCGATGGATGTGCTGCCTTTAACACGAGATGCTTGTCTTGATTAATGCGCTGTCCTTTATGCTGTGCGTATGCGCCCCAAAGAATAAAGACAATATGTTCACGCTGTTCATTTAATACATCAATGACGTGATCGGTAAATTCTTCCCAACCGCGCTTTTGATGTGAAGTCGGCTGACCTGCTTCTACGGTCAGTACTGCATTTAACAGAAGCACACCCTGCTCTGCCCAATGCGTCAAGTCACCATGCTTCGGTCTTTCAACCCCAACATCAGCATGTAACTCATGAAAAATATTACGCAAAGATGGTGGTAATGCAACCCCCTTTTGCACGGAAAAGCTTAATCCATGCGCCTGATTTGGGCCATGATAAGGATCTTGCCCTAAAATCACCACTTTTACCCGATCTAGCGGTGTGGTATTCAAAGCATTAAAAATCAGATGATTGGGAGGATAAATGATTTTATCTGCTTTTTTTTCTTCAACGAGAAACGCTTTTAATTCATCCATTTTCGGACTGAGCAAAAATTCACTCAATCCATATTTCCAGCTTTCATCCAACTGAACTTTATTCAGCTTGGCCAGTTGCTGTTCATTTAAAGACATTCTTCAATCCTAAATCTATGTCAATGGATTTAAAGTCACGCAGACTTTAAATCTGTACCTGTAAATCTACTGTAGGGTTATGAAATGGTATGCCCTGTTTGAGCTTGGCGAACATGTCCGGATCTGTCCATTCAGCTTGCACCTGTTCAGAAAACTCAAGTTGCTCCAGACTAAGGATGCCCATTTGTTCATTTTGAATATCTTCTAAAAAGCTTTGTGCATAGCCGGTGTCGGTTTCATGCACAATCACAGAATAGACTTCGACATCGCCTTCACCATTTTGAGTCACGGTCGATGCCAGCACCTGCTGTGCCAGAAAGAAGAAAATACGTGAAAACTGTTCTGCTGATGGCGATACCGGCAAAGACACCCAGCGCGCACTGAAATTCTTGCAGGCCTGAATATATTCCGGATCGTCATTTTTCCAAAAGCAGATGGCATGATCGAAAGAATCAAAGAAATCCTTAATCACACCTTTAAGCAGACCAAAGTCATAGACCATTTGACCATGATCTAGCTTCGAGGCTTTTAGCAATAACTCGACTTTATAACTATGGCCATGTATCGAACGCTTACAGCGATCTGACGTGCAGTTACGCACAATATGAGCATTCTCAAACTTAAATAACTTACGAATTAACATATGCCGTAATGTCGTCAAAAAATAGGTGAATTAATTTTGATTATAAAGCAAAAGTAAAGCTTTGAGGATTAATTTTGCTGTTTAGCATGATAGGGAAAAGGCATCAGCCCGGCATTTGCGCTTATCCAGCCTGTACAATTCATGAGCTAAAATTAAAATGGCGCCATGCTGCGGTATGCCACATAAACCTGTTTGTCCTGACGAACCAGATCACTGTTGAATTGGCGCTTGCGTTCACTTAAGACCACTTCGATTCGGGCTTTAAAATAATTGGATTGCACCCCAAGCAAACTGTTAAACAGATTACGCTTGTCCGCATCAACCTGAGCGAAAGGCTCCAGTGACCACAGATCAGATACATTAGAAAAGTGCTCCAAGTTGGCCTGACGCTGATCCAGCAATTGCTGCACTGCATTCACATCCAGCTTTTCATCCATACTGGCCAAAAGAAAAGCTGAAGCCGTATTAATATTGACCGGACTCTCCTGCACCGGTGCAGTACTCAGATAAGGTGCTATCAGCCTATATTTATTCTCTTCAAAACCGCGTACCAGCTTTAATTCTTCTACGCTGTGAAATTTTGCATTCGGTGGCAAAGCAGCATTGGGCAAGCCTTGATAATAGTTAGATTCAGCGCCCATGCCCCCACTGACCAGCTCGTCTGCATCCTGCCAGTCAATGACTGCTTCACTCAGCTGTACCGGCAAACCGGTACGTTTTAAAATCAGCTCGAACCATGTTTTGGCATTTTCATTGACTGTGCCTTCGGCAGTGATCAGGCTATTTAAATTAAACTTGCCTGACTCATCCTGTATTATTCCAGAGACATAACCATCATCTACCGGAAAAGCCGGCATGGGCTGCGCCCAGGTTTCCTGCAGATGGTCGACCTCTACAGCATTTTCAGCATCATCGACCAGCAATTCAGAAAAAAAGGCCTCAGCACTCTTGGCATACATGAGAGACTGGTTTTGTCGCATCAAATAGGCAGTGCTTTCAGCAGTTGCAGCCTGACGCTGGGCAATCGTGGCCGCCAAAATAGTCGCTAGCGCTACCATCACCAGAATGGTAATCAGTGCAATGCCCTGCTGCTGCTTGATCATGATCGTTTTATTCATTTTCATTTCTTATTATTCTGAGCTGGGTTGACCGGTGTTCTGAGTATCAAGCAAAAAGTCCGTATTTAATAAACTAAACATCCATTCATAACTGACGCCATTCACGGTTAAATTGATTTTAACCCCTTTAGGCAACCTTTGCTTCTGCTCTAACTGATTCAGATCATTAGAAGCATCTGGCCATTGCGTGAGCTCATTCGGATTGAGTACGACGATCTGGAATTGTTCCACTTCCGACAATAAAACACTGGATTCGGGCTGATCTTGACCTGTCTGATTCAGGTTCCGGTATTTCAAGCGATAAAGTTTCTGCTCATCAGCTCGATACTGATATTCAATGCGCTCATCTGGGGAAATCCCCTCTTCCAAAGGGTCAGTCACTCCAGTTTTACTGAAATTAAAGCGTCCGTTCTGTAGCACTAGAGCCGGCTGAATATCGCCATTGATATTGGCCGTTAAGGGTACTGCCTGTACGGTATCTCGCAGAATCTGCTGATAGGTTTGCTGTAACTGACCTAAACGCTGTTCATGAATCACATTCTGATCTTTGGTTTTGACAATATAATCAAAAACTTTCCAGCCCAAAGCAGACAGCACCGCAAAGATCGCAATTGCGACCATTAATTCAACCAGGGTAAATCCTTTAGGCTTCATGGAGTATTGTTCATACGATGATTAAAGAACATCAGGCTGGTGATACCAGATTCCACCTGACCACTGTCCTGATTAACCAGACTCACCTGCAGCTCGATCCGTTGTACATTCGGACTGACCGTCGGTTCGCTGCGCTTATCAATCTGCCAGGTTTCACCTTGCTGGGTCAGCTGTTTGGAAGCCGTCCCTTCCATCCATTCCTGATTAATTTCCATTTGTGCCACTTCATTTAAGGCAACAAATTGGGCCTTGGTACGTAGAATGGCATTCGAGGTCGACTGGGTATATTGCATTGCGACTTTGGTCAAGGTCATGGCTGCGGTCGCAAAAATTGCCAGGGCCACCATGACTTCCAATAAGGTAAAACCTGAGGCACGATTAAGTCGAGTAACACTCGACCTGAGCGACATTGTCGCGCAAGAAAGTCCGATAGCAGCGCAAGACGAAGTCCTATGCTTGCAGCACACATGATCAAATCCATGAACACTCGCCTTAAACAACTTGATTACACCAGACCCAGCGCTCTGCTTGAAATATCTAGATTTCATTGATTTTACCCAGATGATCAATCTCAATCGCAGCACCCACTTCACGGTCTTCCAAAAAGAATTGAATCCGCACCGGTTTGACTTCACCATTGCCGAGCCAGATGAATTGAGGTGAATTCGCCTGAGTCAGGTCACGGTTTTGTGCTCTGGCGTAACGCTGCTGTTCCAGTGCCTGAATCTGAAAGGAAATATGATCAGGTAAATTACGCAATTTGAAATCTGCATAACTCTGCCATTTCTCATTTTGCAGGTTCTGTTCAGTCTGCGCTGCTGAACGATATTCTATAATTCCATAACGAAATGGCGTGACATCTGTTGCTGGCTGAACGTCAAGCGCGAGTATTCTAGACTGGTCATTGGCCTCGCGTAGCACCCGTTGCAAGTCTACTAATAAAATTTCCCGTGCCTGCATTGCTTTGCGCTGATCGACACCACTGGTATTGAGCAGCACTAGTGACGCCATAATCCCCATAATCACAATCACCACCATCAATTCGATTAAGGTAAAGCCACGAACTGCACTGTGAGGTGATCTGATCATAGGACAACCTTAGACAAACTGGTCGGCAGAATGCACCTGCTTGGGCAAAGCCAGCGCCTGATCGATATAGGCCACACGCAAGGTATCGCGTGAACCCAAGTAACGCTGATAGAAACTGGAATTGAGAATTGCGGCTGCACCATGGGTCAGCGACCAGATCGAAGCCAAATAATCGCGTACTGACATGCGGCTATTAATAGAAGCCAGATAAGTTTCTGTCATACGGATAATCAGGCGTAAACGCTGTTTGCGCACCTGATAAAGTTCGCTAAAAAGGTGCTGGATTCCAACCCCAGTCGTCGACAGGCGTTCTTCAATCTGATGAAACAGCACGGTTCGTTCCGGATGATGTAAATGATGCAGCATAAAGAAGGCCAGATGTTCAGGAAAGGCTTTATCGCTATCCTGAATCATTTCCAGCAACATGCGCTCATTTCGGATAATCAGCAACATGTACAGCTCATCTTTACTCTGAAAATGTTTATAAAGTGTCCCTTTGGCCAGATCAAGCTCGGCAGCCAGCGCATCTAGCGTCATTCCTGCTTCACCATTTTCCAACAGGAGCTGTTCTGCAACTTGAAAAATCAAGGTTTCTCTTGCTCGAAACTGAGCCTGACGATCCATCTTCACCCTATAAACTCTCTTTGTACTTTATATAACTTTATTTACTTTAAATTCAGAAGATTTTCAAAGTTCTGCTTTGTGATAAAAGCCATTTCTTCTAGCGACTTATCATATACATCGCAAAGCGCTTTGGCTACATAAGGAACGTATTTAGGCTCATTAGATTTGCCACGATACGGCATTGGCGCAAGATAAGGACTATCGGTTTCAATCAGCACACGATCCAGCGGAACCTGTTTGGCGACATCACGCAGATCCTGCGCATTTTTAAATGAAACAATTCCGGAAAATGACACATAATAGCCGCAATCCAGTACTGCTTTAGCGGTTTCCCAGTCCTCGGTAAAACAGTGCAGGATGCCATGCGTAGATTTTTCCGCGCGAATAATATCGACGGTATCATGCTTGGCGGAACGGGTATGAACGACTACAGGTTTTTTGGTGATTTGTGACGCATGGATATGCCGGGCGAAACAGGCTTTTTGCTCTGCAATAAAATCGGTACTGTGATAATAGTCCAGACCTGTTTCACCGAGTGCCCAGACTTTCTCCGGTTGCGCCAGTTCGACCAGATATTCAGTCGTGGCACGCGCCATGGTTGCAGCATCTTCGCAAGGATGTACGCCAACGGTATATCCGACATCTGCATGACGCGCGGCAATTTTGGCCAGCTCGATATGATCATCCAGATCGACCGAGATACTCATGAATTTGGAAACACCGGCTTCACGAGCCTGAGCCAATGCCTGATCCAGGTCACCATGATATGGTGTCAAATCAAGCAGGGTTAAATGACAATGAGTATCTACAAACACGATGCGTTCCTACCAAGGGTAAATTAACTACATAGTGTAACTTTTACGTCCTTCAGATTTAAGACCTGCAACCAGACGATCTGCTTCATTTTTAAAATAAACGCCTTTTTCACCGCTTAACTGGATGCCAAAGCCTTGTGGCTTGATGCCATTCTGCTTTTGCGAGACCCAGATGACTTTACCGGTTAAAGGAATTTTCTGGGTCTGGTCAGGCAAAGTCGTCAATACAAAAACCTCTTCGCCCAGTTTGACCGGCTGCTTGGAAGGAATAAAAAGCCCACCACCCACAACATAAGGCATATAGCTGGCAAACAGTGTTTCAATGTCAGGAATATTGGCCTGAATAATACCGCCCATACGTGGTTGCATGTGATTTCCCCTTAATTAAAGATTCATCAGCTTGATAAACAATTCATCAATAACCAGATTGCTTTGGACATTCTGTTCAAGGAATTGTTTAGCGCGCTGAAAATCTTCATAAATTTTAAAAAGTGCTTCTAATGAATATTGTTCGGCAAGTACATTGAATTCAAGGTCAATGTTTTTCACCGTCTGATTTAGCTTGACACAAATTAAATCGGACAACAAGTATTCAAACATTTGAGCAAAGTCACCAAAATTCAGGTTTTTATTCCATTTGGTCGCAATTGCCATCGGCATATTTTTTTGCATGACCAGTTTTTGCCAGTCTTGCAGGAATTCCTGACGTAGTGGCAGCCAGGCACTTTGTGCAACCTCTAGTGCCTGTAACGGCATCTGATTGGACAGGTTCATCAATAACTGTTGTTGGCTAGCACCTGCATCTGGGAGCTGATTCTGGACATAATCGCTAAATTGTTCTGCGGAAATCCGGTCCAAAGCAAAATGCTGCAAACGACTGCGTATAGTCGCGGGCAATTTTAAATAATGATTCGCCAGTAAAATAATGACCGTATTATCACCGGGTTCTTCCAGTGTTTTGAGTAAGGCATTGGCAGAGGCAATATTCAAGGCTTCTGCCGGCTCAATCACAATCACGCGCCAGCCATCTACAGTCTGTTGCACAAAAGGCAGCAGATCGCGAATCTTCTCGATCTTGATTTTGGCATTCTGTTTTTTATTGTCGTCATCGGTACTGATATGCACATAGTTGGGATGGGTGTCTGCCTTTAACCATTGACAGCTACTGCATTCACCACATGGCCCGGCAGGCTGATGATTCAGGCATAACACCCAAGCCAGAAACTGTTGGGTAAACGCTTCTTTACCACAGCCTTTTTTTCCATAAAACAATAAACCATGTCCAAGCTTGGGAAAGCGCCCGGTCAGGGTTTCCCAAACCTGTTGCTGCCATGGATAGATATGTGCATTGACATCAAAAGGCATGTATTTGACTCTTCTTAGGCAAAATGGGAAAGATCCATCTGATTCAGGCGATCCAGATCTTCCTGAGTATCTACCCCTGGCGGCAAATTGGCTTCAGCCACCGCAATGGCAATACGGTGTCCATTTTCCAGTACCCGTAACTGTTCTAGAGATTCCAGTTTCTCCAGCACACCCATTTCCCAGGTCACATATTCTTGCAACAGTTTTACCCGATAGGCATATAGACCTAAATGACGATAGGCCTGATCATGCAGCTTCGGTTCAGCGAGTTTCGCGCCATCACGGTCATAAGGAATGGTAGCACGGCTAAAATACAGTGCCTGCTGCTGTTTTGACATGACAACTTTTACAATGCTGTCGCGTTTGAATTCATCCAGTTGATGGATCGGCTCACATAGCGTCGACATGGAAGATTCAGGCTGATCTTCCAAGAGTTGAGCAACCTGTTTTACCAGTTGCGCCGGCAGTAAAGGTTCATCCCCCTGTACATTGACAATGATGTCATCACTGGCCCAGCCTTTAGTTCGAGCCACTTCACTCAAGCGGTCTGTGCCTGAAGGATGATCCGCTGAGGTAATCACCACATCAATGCCTTCAGCACGGCAAACGGCTGCAATACGCTCATCATCAGTTGCCACACACAGATCGTCAAAACCTTGCACTTTTTTGGCTTGGTCCACTACCCGCAGAATCATGGGACGACCATGAATGTCCAGCAAAGGTTTACCCGGTAAACGTGAACTGGCGAAACGTGCAGGAATAACAATGTGTTTCATAATGAATGAGCCTTAAGAAATTTGAATACCGTATTGTTGTAACTGTTGCTGCAAGACTGTATAGCAGGCTGGCGATAGGACTGCATCGACTGGCACCACCCAGATATCCTGTTTAAAATCTGGATATTGTTTAAGTAGCGCCATAATTTTTATTGCGTCTTTTTCAGTGGTAATAATCGGATTGTTATCATCGAACTGTAAATCTTCAATGTCATAGTCATGATGGTCTGGAAACTCATGACACTGAAATTGTTCTATGCCTAAATTTTGCAAGGTCTGATAAAACCGCTGTGGAAAGCCAATGCCGACTACCGCATAAAAAGCCGCTTGAGGATCAAAGATTTTATTGTTGTCCTGATTAAGCAAATAAGGCTGTGATGCAGCCAGATGCATATGCAGTTCAGAGCTTGGGTTAGCCGAATGCTCAATTACGGTTCCCGTTTTCAAACGGGTCACTGGTTCACGTAGATAACCTTCTGGAAGCAGTTTCTGATTACCCAGACCGCGATTATTATCCAGCACAATCCACTCAATCTGGCGATTCAAGGCCCAATGCTGCAGGCCATCATCACAGATAATCAGATCCAGTTCATGTTTGTGCAGCAATAACTCGATACTTTTCTGCCGGTTGGGACCAACTGCCATCGGCACGCCTGTTGCCTGTACAATCAAGGCAGGCTCATCTCCGACAATCTCCGGCAAGGTATTAAAGTCGACATAGGCAGGAAATGGACCTTGGCCGCCATAGCCTCGACTGATCACGCCTACCCGAACATTTTTCTCGGTTAAATAATCCACCAGATGAATCAACAAAGGTGTTTTACCGCTACCACCGACTGTGATGTTACCAATTACCATAACGGGAATTGGTGCACTATAACTTTTTTTAATGCCTTTTTGATAAAGCCAGTGATTGCTGACAAAACCCAGGCGATACAACCATGACAAAGGACGCAGCACCACCAGCCACTTTGCCTGTGCATTCCAAGCATCCTGAATGATTTGTGCCAGTGCCATAAGTTACTGTTCCTCAAAGTTACGCTGATGCAACTGATAATAAGCACCATGTAGCGCAATCAGTTCGGCATGACTGCCCTGCTCAACAATACGGCCCTGATCCATGACAACAATACGATCCGCGTTTTCAATCGTCGATAGACGATGTGCAATTACGATGGTGGTACGGTCCTGCATGGCTTTATCAAAGGCACGCTGAATAAAGTATTCCGACTCGTTATCCAGCGCACTGGTCGCTTCATCCAGAATCAGAATAGAGGCATTTTTCAAAATTGCTCGCGCGATGGCGATGCGCTGACGCTGGCCACCAGACAGGTTTAAACCCTGAGCACCCAGCTGAGTATTATAACCTTGCGGTAGTGCCATAATAAAATCATGCGCATAGGCTGCCTTTGCTGCCGCGATAATATCTTCATCGGAAGCACCTTCGAGCTGACCATAAGCAATATTTTCCCGCACGGTACGATTAAACAGTACTACTTGCTGGTTCACCATAGCAATCTGGGTTCGCAAGGCGGTAATTTCAAAATCTTCAATCGGTTTCTGATCCAGCAAGATCTGCCCAGAAGTTGCATCCTGATAACGCACCAGCAGATTCACCAGAGAACTTTTTCCTGCACCAGAACGTCCTACCAGCGCTACTGTTTCACCGGCCTTGACCTGCAAATTAAAGTCATGAATAGCATGATGGCCATCATCATAAATCAAGTTGACATCTTTAAACTCGATATCGCCTTTCAGGCTATCCGTTAAAGTCCCGGTATTTTTTTCTTCAGGCATATCCAGCAATTCAAATACCGAATGAGTCGCAGCCATACCACGTTGAATTTTTTCATTGATATCCGTCAAGGCTTTGATCGGTCTTGCCAGCATACCCGCCGCAGTAATATAAGCGACAAATTCACCCGCAGAGGTATCACCCAGAATTTGCGGACGCAAGGCAATAAACATCACAATACTCAGTGAAATCGACATGATCAGCTGAACCACAGGACTATTCAACTGTTGTACAGCGACCATTTTCAAGCCACGACGCAAGTTTTCCAGCGAGTTCTGTTTAAAGCGTTCCTGCTCATAACTTTGCCCTCCAAAACCCTTGACGATCAGGTTGGCATTCACCGTTTCCTGCACCACATGGTTTACATCACCCATGGTGTCTTGCACTTGCTGCGATAATTTACGCATCCGTCTTGCAGCTTTACTGATAATAAAGCCAATGACGGGTGCAAAAATCAGGATACACATGGTCAGACGCCAGTTGGTATACAACAGGTAGCCTAATAATGCCAGAGTGATCAAACCTTGTTGCAACAAGGTTCTTAAAGCTTCAGTTGAAGCAGCGGTTAGCTGTTCGACGTTATACATGATTTTGGCAGTAATATGCCCGCTGGTATTATCCAGATAATACTGGGACGGTAAACGCAGCAATTTTGCAAAAACTTCCTGACGGATGTTGAATACCAGATTCCGGGAAATTACCGCAGTAAAATATCCACCCATGAACAAACCCAGGCCCCGGAAGAACATGAGTATGACCACTAAAAACGGGAAAAGTGATGTGAAACTCTGGTCTTTATTTTGAATCGCCTCAATAATATATTCCAGTAATTTAGCGACAGAGACTTCCGTAGCAGCATTAATAGAAAAACCCAGCAGGACAAGCAATGCAATGCCCCAAAACGGTTTTAAATAACTTAAAAGGCGAAGATAGACCTTAAAATCGTGCTTCACTAATAACCTCGGGTGGGTACTTTGGTACTGATATTAATATTTACAAAGCCGAGCTGCCCGGCCACATCCATGACACGAATCACGTCCTGATGGCTGGCTTTTGCGTCAGCTGCAATGACAAACATTAAATCACGGCGTTCATTAGAAATCTGTTTAATTGCAGTATTTAAATCCGCGACTTCCTTACTGGCCAAGGATTGACCATTGACTGCGTAATGACCATTGGCATCCACAATCACTTCAACTTTCTGATCATAGCTTTTAGGCGGTACACCTTGCGCATCCGGCAAGGTCAGATTCATTCGGCTCATTTGGCTAAATGTCGTCGACAAAAGTAAAAAGACCAGAATAAACAGCAGACAATCAATCATCGGTGTCAGATTAATATGTACATCTTCCACCTGGTTGCGTTTGAATTTCATCATCCGCCTCCTAGCTGGCTTTTTGCATGTCTTGATCTATGTCTGCATGATTACGATAAAAAAGATCCGCATGAAACAAAGTCGCTTGCTGCTCAAGTTCAGCCACATATTCCTGAACAAGACGCTGAAAATAACGGTGAGCAAACAGTGCAGGAATTGCAATCAGCATACCGGCTGCCGTGGTAATTAAAGCCTTGGAAATACCGGGCATCATCAAGACCGGATCACTTCCAGTTCCCACATCGATCATCAGGAAAGACTCAATAATCCCAAGTACGGTCCCCAACAAACCGAGTAAAGGCGCAACTGCACTCAACGTGCCCAGAAAATTAATATTTTTTTCCAGATAACCGATTTCCTGTGACGCCACCACTTCCATCTGCGCGCGAGCATACTGCTCACCCTGCGGCTTACTAGTATAGCCCGCAGCCAATACCCGGCCCAAAGTGCTTTGCTTTAAGGCCGCACTTTGATTCATTTTTTGCATGACTTGTGCTGTATTTTGCGAAGGCCCCATCAACAGGATCGACGGAAGTACTACGTTCTTTTTCAGGCGGATCAGGCGCTCGATCGAAATCGCCAGCATAAAGATAGAACACAAGACCAGGGGCAGCATGAGCCAACCACCGGCTTTAACCAATTCCCACATCTAATTTATTCCCCAATAAAAAAAATATATAAATTATTCATCTTCTAAAATAGAAAGAATGCCATCAAGTTCTTCTAAAGAGTGATAGCTAATAACCAGTTTCCCTTTACCTTGCTTGTTATAGTCAATTTTAACATCTGCACTGAAACGCTCTGAAAGGCGCTGGGTCAATTGCTGAATATCTGGTGCTACCGCTTCTTTTACTTTTTCTTGTTTAGGTGTATTGAAATCACGGACTAACTGCTCGGTTTGACGCACAGACAGACTTTTTTCAATTACGATATCTGCAACTTTGAGCTGATCTTTAGCTTTTAAGGTTAAGATCGCACGTGCATGCCCCATATCCAGCAAACCTTGTTGCATAAAGTCTTTCACTTCTTCAGCCAAGCTGAGCAAACGAAGCAGGTTACTCACTGTCGTACGCGCTTTACCAACGGTATCTGCAATCTCCTGATGGCTTAAACCAAATTCTTCATGGAAACGCTGTAAGGCCAGCGCCTGATCAATCGGATTCAGATCTTGACGCTGAATGTTTTCAATCAGCGCCAGTGCAATGGCAACCTGATCATTCAGATCCCGTACAATCGCAGGAATTTCGGTTAAACCCGCTAACTGTGCCGCACGCCAGCGACGCTCACCTGCAATAATTTCATACGGATAGCGCTCATCGTCAACCGGTCGGATCACGATTGGCTGCATGATGCCATGCTTTTCAATCGATGCCGCCAGTTCTTGCAAATCCTGCTCGTTAATATAACGGCGTGGCTGGTATTCACCGCGCTTGAGCAAGTTTACATCGATCTGTTTTAGCTGACCATGATCAATGCCTTGGGCTTCCATCTGTAATTTTTCTTTTTGAATTGATCCCAGCAAGGCATCCAAGCCACGACCTTTGGCGAGTCCACGTTTCTTGACGGTCATGCTTTACTTCCTTTTTTCACTTTGCTTTTCTTTAATACTTCAGCTGCCAGATTTAAGTAAGCAACCGCACCCTTTGAACTTTTTTCAAAATAAATCACTGGCAAACCGTGCGCCGGCGCTTCAGCCAGACGGATATTTCGTGGAATCACGGTTTCATACAGTTTTTTACCAAAATATTGTTCTAATTCTTCAGATACGTCACGGGTCAATGCATTGCGTGCATCGTACATGGTGCGTAATACACCAACTATTTGCAGATCTGGATTCAATGCTTGCTGAATCCGATCGATGGTTTGGGTTAAATCCGCCAGACCTTCCAGTGCATAATATTCACACTGCATTGGAATCAGCACACCATCCACGGCTGCCAAAGCATTGACAGTAATCAGGCTAAGACTCGGTGCACAATCAACAATAATATAATCAAATGAGGATTCAATTTCCTGCAATGCATCCCGTAAAATGAACTCGCGCCCTTCCTGCTCTGCAATCGCCAACTCAACCCCAGCCAGATCACGGTTTGCCCCAAGAACCTTGTAGCCGACTTCCGCCTTAGAGATCGCCGTTTCAATCGGCACTTCACCCAGCAACACATCAGTAACCGAATAAAGTAGGTCATTCTTCTGAATGCCAGACCCCATGGTCGCATTGCCTTGCGAATCCATATCAACCAGCAAAACACGTTTTTTTAACACAGCTAAAGATGCCGCCAAATTTACTGCGGTTGTGGTTTTACCGACACCACCTTTTTGGTTTGCAATCGCAATAATTTGTGCCATGTTGTCCCCAATCCCTTTAAAAATCTTAAATACGTTTTAATAGAAGTAAATGACGCTGTTCGTCTAAGCGCGGAACTTTAAGTTCAATAATCTCACAACTAAATTCATTTTTTAAAGTAGCAACTTCATCTTCAGGAATTAAGCCTTTCATTGAGGCAATAATTGTTTGCTCATGCATATATGGCTTAGAAGCATCAACGAAGTCTGTTAATGATGCAAAGGCACGACTGGTAATTACATCAAATTGACCCAGTTCATTGATGCTGTCTTCGTTTTCTACACGCGTTTGCACGGCAATGACATTTTTAAGTTTCAGGTCAGCAATAAACTGCTTGAGGAAACGAATTTTTTTACCGTTTGAGTCCAGCAATACACATTCACGCTCAGGCTGACATAAAGCAATGATCATGCCCGGCATACCACCACCTGTGCCGATATCCAGCAATCTGCCCGCAGGCAAGTCCTTTAAAATACTTAAACTGTCGAGTAGATGCTTGACCAGCATTTCTTTAGGATCACGGATTGCAGTCAAATTGTATGCTTTGTTCCACAGCACCAAAGCATCCTGATACTTGAGTAATAAATTTAAAGCTTCATCAGATAGCTCTAAACCCAAAGCCTGGCTACCCTGCTTTAGTTCTTGAAAAAACATGTGCATAAACAATCTACGCTCGAAAAAGTTAGGTGGAAGTATACCGTTTTCTCTATATTGGCACAGTAGGCAGTGCTTAGCGAATATTCACTTAAGCAAACTTCCCTTCACGGATCGCCGTATCCAGTGCCGTTAAACGCTCTGGGGTTCCTACGTCAACCCAAATGCCTGCCAGTTTAGAAGCTGCAACCTGCTGATTCTGCATTGCTGCTTTTAGCAACGGAGCCAAAGGACGTTTGCCAGTCTCTAAGACTTGGAACATCTTCGGATCAAGTACGGATACACCACTAAAAGTCAGGTTCTCACCTCCGACTTGCTGATCAAAGGTATAAGCTTTACCTTCTGCAAGCGTGAAATCACCCTCTGGGTGTTGTTCAGGGTTCTGCACAAGTACGAGATGCGCCAAATTACCCTTTAGATCGATATCCAGTAAAGGAGCAAAATCCATCGTGGTCCAGACATCACCATTTAACAGAATAAAAGGTTCATCACCGAGTAACGGCAAAGCATTAATGATTCCACCAGCGGTTTCCAGACCTTCACCCTCATGTGACCAAAGGATGTTGATGCCAAATCGTGAACCATCGCCCAAAGCTTCTGCGAGTTTTTCACCGAGCCAAGCCGTATTGATGACAATTTCAGTAACACCGATCGCAGCCAGTTTCTCTATATGCCAGACAATTAAGGGCTTGCCCCCAACTTCCAGCAAAGGCTTTGGCGTATGCAGCGTTAGCGGCCGCATACGATTACCGAGTCCTGCGGCCAAAATCATCGCTTTCATTCAGGCAGCCACCTCATATGAGCCATATTTAGCTTCAAATGCAGGCATCACTCTGTCACGCATAAACTGCATGAATGGCTCTAGTTCTGCATAAGCCTTAGATTCTTCAAGCAGATACCACATCACACGTGGTAAGTCCTTGAGATAACCTGACTTGCCATCACGTTCAAACAGACGCACAAAAATACCGAGGATCTTGATATGACGCTGAATCGCCATCATGTCGGCATCTTTTTTAAACTGTTCAAAGTCACGGCCTTCTTTAGCAGATGTTGGCAATAACTCATAGAAAGTTTTGAACCAGCGATACACACGATCGGCATTCCACTGAACATAGGCATCACGGGTAATCGAAATCAGGTCATAAGTATCCGCACCAATCACAGCATCCTGAAAATCAATCACACCCAGTTCGGTTTCATTGTCGATTTTCATCAAGTTACGACTATGGAAATCCCGATGCACGATCACCTGTGGCTGTGCCAATGCGGCATTCGCCAAAATCGCAAAAGTGCGTTTGATCAAGGCGCTTTCTGATTCAGTCAGTTGAACCTTTAACGCTGGTAACATCCAGTCAGTCAGCAATTCCATTTCCGAGATCAGTTTTTCATAAGAATATGCCGGGAAATGCCCTTCTCCAGCAATCGATTGTAGTTGAATGAGCTGCTTAAAGCTTTGTTCATAATAGGCATCTACAGTCTCGTCATTCAGCAGATTCGACAGCAGCACATCACCAAAGTCTTCGAGCAGTAAAAAGCCATTTTCCAGGTCTTTTGCCACGATATGCGGAACACGCACGCCATGTGCATCAAAAAACTCATCTATCGTCACAAAAGGCACACAATCTTCTTTTTCTGGTGGTGCATCCATCAGCATAAATGTTTTATTATTCAGTTTGATTCGTGCATAACGACGGAAGCTGGCATCACCTGCTAAAAAATGAGTTTCAAATTGATCTGAACCGAGTACAGAGGCAATCCAAGATTGTATCAATTGTTCGCGTTGTGTATTCATTTGCAATTAATTCTAATACAGGCTGAGTTTTTAAAGTGCTAAGTGTAGCTACTTATCAACTTTTTCTCTATGATGCGACAATAATTAATTGCGATAAAAGCATGATTGGTTAATGAGACAAATGAAGCATCACTTTAAAATAAATCCTCTAGCGACTGCGATCTTAACCCTTTTATGTGGCAGCTCAGCCTCCGGCTATGCTGCATCAAATGTCTCGTCCGATGTAAATGCAGAACAACTCAAACAGCGCATAAATGAGACCTATCCAGGTGAAGCATTCTTTTCGCAATACTATGTCGACAAATCCTCAGCTGAAGCACAGCAGCGGCAGGAAAAATACTTAAGTTCGGCTTATTGTGAAGGCACCTGGGTGACCCCGATTGCCCCAGATGCAGCAACCGTTGCGCCAGATCAGGCTACATCCACCATTACTGCAGATTATGGACACTACAATCCAGCAGGTGACTCTTATTTAGAAGGCAATGTCATCATTGACCAGCAAGGTCGCCAGATTCGTGCTGAACGCGTAACGATTGATCAAACCCAGACCTATGCCAAAGCAGAAGGTCGGGTACAACTTGCTCAGGGTGGCCTGCTCTCACAAAGTGATGATATTAATTATAATTTAAAGACCCAAGAAGGCGACCTAAATAACAGCTTCTATATTGCCGAGCAGCAACATGCGCATGGTCGGGCAGAAAAGATCGCCAGAACCTCGACCGAGACGGTAGAACTGGAAAATGCGACCTATACCACCTGTCCACCTGAGCAAAAACCAACCTGGAAAATCCAGGCAGAAAAGATCAAGCTGAACCAGGAAACTGGACGTGGTGAAACCCGCAATACCAAGCTATATGTTAAAGATGTTCCGGTTTTAGCGGTTCCCTATTTCAACTTCCCGATTGATGACCGCCGCACTACCGGTATTCTGACGCCGACATTTGGCTTTACCAATGATGGTGGTCTGGAACTGGGTGTTCCGGTTTACCTGAATTTAGCACCACAATATGATGCGACAATTACGCCGCGTTATATTGGCGATCGTGGGGTAATGCTGGATGGCGAGTTCCGTTATCTGACTGAGAATTATGGTGAAGGCCGTATTTGGGGAGGTTATTTACCTTCCGATGAAAGCTATAGCGACGAAGACCGTAAAAGCCTGCATTTCTTACATAACTGGCAGATCAATAATCAGCTCTCCACCAACCTTGAATATAACTACGCTTCAGACAAAGATTACTTTGCCGATCTGGACAATAACCCGAACTCTAAAACTGACCTGAACTTACGCCGTGCCTGGGAAGTCAATTATAAAAATGGTATTCCTGGCTTAAAGGCACAATTCAAAGTCGAAGACTTCCAAACCCTAGATCCAACCGTACTGGATGAAGATCGTCCTTATGCACGTCTGCCGCAGCTTTTAGTCAATTACAAAACTGGCAATCCATTGGGATTACAGCTTGAGTTTAATAACGACACAGCATATTTCCAGAAGGATCTGAGAAATTTCGCTGATACTGATCCAACGGGTAAGAAGGTATATCAACCGAGTGGTACACGGATCTATAATGACTTTTCCGTGCGTTATAATCATTTTACCCCGTGGTCATTCTTCATTCCTCAGGCAACTGTACGCAACATCAATACTTTCTATGATGAAAAAACCCAAAGCCGTAGCGCGTCTAGTGAAAATAATTCAATTGTGGTGCCACAATTCACGCTGGACACCGGCTTAATTTTTGAAAAAGAAGGTACGTATCTACAGACCTTAACGCCTCGTCTGTTCTATGCGTATTCACCTTATGAGAACCAGCAGAATCAGCCAAACTTTGATTCAGTCGTCGCTTCGATTAATTATGATCAACTTTTCAGTGCGCGTCGCTTTTATGGTAATGACCGCCTGGAAGACAATAACTTTGCCTCCTTAGGTCTGAGCTATAGCCTATTTAATGAAGAAGGTCTGGAGCGCCTGCGTGCCAGCGTTGGACAGAGCTTTTTCTTTGAAGATCGCCGTGTAACGTTGGAAAATGATGCAGATGAATTCGACCGTGAAAGTCATACTGGCCCTGTAATTCAACTGACCAGCCAGCTGTCAAATAATGTTCACGTTAATCTGAACTCAAGCTGGATGTCGAATGGATCGAATGCCCAACGAGATTTGCAGGTTTATTATACCGGTGAGCAAGGCAATCTTTATAACCTAGGCTATTTCTATCGCAAAGATATTCCGAACCGTCAAAAGAGCTATGATCATGTGGTGGGTTCATTTATCCAGCCGATTGCCAACAACTGGCGTCTGGTTGGACATGCCCAGTTTGACCTCGACAATAGTGTCGCACGGGAATATTTACTTGGCGTGAACTATGAGTCATGCTGTTGGGGAGTTTCTGTTTACGGTCGCTCATATTACAATGACTTAGACGACGTTAATGATTCAAGCGTCAAAGCCAAACGCGCTATTATGGCCGAAGTCAGCCTGAAAGGCTTAGGTGGGTTAAGCAGCAAACTCACCTCATTACTAGAAAATCGTATTCTAGGTTTTAACAATATCAATCAAACTTGGACAGAACGTTAATGAAGACAAAACAGTTAAAACAAATTTTTAAAGCAACCGCACTTGCGCTATGCCTTTCTTCAGCGATGACGACTTTTGCTGTTGCCCAACCTAAAGATGAAGTTGTAGCTGTAGTCGACAATAGTATCATTCTACGTAGTGACCTGGCTCAAGGTGTAGCCGAAATCTCACATCAGCTGCAAAAACAGAAAAAGGCAGTTCCACCACAACAATATCTTGAGCAACAAGCTTTAGAGCAACTGATTATTCGTCAGGCACAGCTTGAACAAGTTAAACGTTATAATATTCGTTCAGATGAAAAAGCTTTAAATGAAGCCGTCCTGAAAGTTGCCCGTGATTCTGGTTCACCGAGTCTGGAAGCATTCCAGCAGAAACTGGATGCCATGGCGCCCAATACCTATGCTTCTTTACGTAACCGTATCGCTGAAGATTTAGCACTGAATCGTTTACGTCAACAAATCGTGACTTCACGTATTCAAATTACAGATCAAGATGTTAAAAACTTCCTAAATACCCCGCAAGGTCAAGCTTTGCTTGGCAGTCAGGTCCATGTACTGCATTTACGGGTAAGCGGTGAAAATGCTGAACAAATTGCAACAAAGGTAAAGCAAGAATTAAATAGCAGCAATGACATTCAGGCGATCAGCAAAAAGTACAGCACTGGCGGCGTTAAAGTCGAAGCTGCTGATATGGGTGTGAGAAACCTGTCAGAAATTCCAGCAGAACTGGCTGCACGCGTGACTACCCTGCAACCAGGTCAAACTTCTGAACTGATTCCTGTCGCTGATGGTGTACATGTTCTGAAGCTCTTGGAACGTAAAGGTGGCGAACAGAAAGCCCTTGTTCCTCAATATTTAACACGACACATTCTGATTCAACCGTCTGAAGTGGTCAGTCCTGAAAATGCCAAACAAATGATTGATAGTCTGTATAACCGCCTCAAACAAGGTGAAGATTTTACTGTTTTAGCTTCAACGTTCTCCAATGATACTGGCTCGGCTCGTGATGGCGGAAGTCTTGGCTGGGTTAGCCCAGGGGTAATGGTACCTGAATTTGAACAGCAGATGAAAAGCACCCCATTAGGTCAGTTCAGTAAACCATTTCAATCCCAGTTTGGCTGGCATATTCTGCAAGTGAGTGAAACACGCCAACAAGATATGACACAGGAATATCAGGAACGTATGGCTCGCCAATTGCTTGGTGAACGTCAATTTGATGCCGAATTAGATAGCTGGTTACGTGAAACGCGCAATAATGCTTATGTAGAAATCAAAGATTCTCAACTGGATCCTAAACGTAACCGTTAAGCCTTACCATAATCCTAAAAAGCCAACGACATCTCGTTGGCTTTTTATTTAAAAAACTTAAAACGTACAGATATAAAAAAACCTCTCATATAGAGAGGTTTTTTTAATTTTCAAACTCGATTAACGATTGTTTTCATCGTCTGAAGAGTCTTCAAATTTAGTGTCGTTGTCAAAACCAGCGCCTTGACCACCGAAGCCAGCGCCTTGACCACCGAAGCCACCTTGACCGCCAAAGCCAGCACCTTGACCACCGAAGCCGCCTTGACCACCGAAGCCACCGCCTTGACCGCCAAAGCCACCTTGACCACCGAAGCCGCCGCCTTGACCGCCGAAGCTACCTTGACCACCGAAGCCGCCAGCACCTTGACCGCCACCAAAGCCACCTGCAGCACCTTGACCACCGAAGCCCGCACCTTGTGGACCAGCAGGCGCGCCAGCAGGACGTGGATTACGTGCAGGTACTACAGTTGAAATTGCATGCTTATAAACCATTTGGCTTACTGTATTTTTTAATAAAACCACGTATTGGTCAAAAGATTCGATATGACCTTGTAATTTAATACCGTTTACCAGGAAGATAGATACTGGGATACGTTCCTTACGGAGAGAATTCAAGAATGGATCTTGTAAAGTTTGACCTTTAGACATGTTATAACTCCAAAAAAATTAAAAATCAGCGCAAAAACTATCTCTATTTTTCAATTAAAAATTATAAAAAAGATAGTCCCTAAATTTTGCTTTATCCGTGACAGTTTCGCAAGTCTTCTTGAGCCTGCTGTAGCGTAAAATATGTTGTAAATTTATGCTTTTCTTGCAAAGACCTTAACCACGTATATTGACGTTTTGCAAGTTGTCGTGTCGCAAATAAAGCTTTATCCTCCATTTCCCGTTGCTTTTCCTTGGTTTTATCAGTATTTTTTAAGAATTCTATAGCCTGACGATAACCCACTGAACGCATGAAAGGTAAATTTTCATTAAAATCGTATTTTTCAATTAAATTCACAACTTCATTTAAAAAACCGCTTTTCCACATAATTTCCAGACGTTGTTCAATACGCCCATGTAATTCTAACCGATCTGGCATCAACGCATAATTATGGAAACTGTAACGATATGGTAAGTTTTTAGGTTGTTCTGCCTGTAGTTTTGTAATCGGCTCACCAGTCAATTTAAAAACTTCCAAGGCTCGAATAATGCGCTGCTTGTCGCTAACCTTGAATTTTTCACCGGCAATCGGATCGACTGCACATAATTCTGCATAAACCGCTTCCCAGCCCTCCTGCTCACCCTTGGCTTCAATCTCTGCCCGGATAGCATAGTCTGCACTTGGTAGGTTATCTGACAAACCTTCAAGCAAGGCCTTAAAATATAGCATGGTGCCACCGACCAGAATCGGGGTTTTACCACGCGCATGAATATCATCAATCAGGCGGCAAGCATCTTCGACAAAGTTGGCTGCAGAATACACTTCAAGTGGACTAATAATATCAATCAGATGATGCGGATAGCGCGCCAGTTCCTCTTTAGAAGGTTTGGCTGTACCAATGTCCATTTCCCGATAAACCAGTGCAGAATCGACCGAAATCAGCTCAAATCCCCCTTGCTCATACAGTTCACATGCCAAAGCGGTTTTACCACTTGCAGTTGGCCCCATTAAATTGATGACCGGCAATTGATTGGACATGTAAAACTACTCTCCTCGAGCAAAAAGTTTATCTAGTTGAGCCAATGGAAAGGCGCGCCAAGTCGGACGGCCATGATTACATTGACTGGCAAATTCGGTTTGCTCCATCTGGCGCAATAAAGCATTCATTTCCGACAGGCTTAAAATACGGTGCGCACGCACTGCACCATGACAGGCCATGCCTGCCAAAATCTGGTCACGCTTCTGCAATAGACTTTGTGCCTGATCACCCGGATCTAAATCATTCAATAATTCAGGAATCAGGGCATCAAAATCCGCCTTGTGTAGAATAGCCGGCACACCACGTACAATGACTTGCTCATCACCATACTGATCAATTTCCAGACCCAAACGTGCGAGTTGCTCTTTCAGCTCTTCTACCCGCATCGCCTGCATCCGGCTAATGTTTACGACCTTTGGAATCAATAGTTGCTGTGACGTCCAGAATTCAGGTTTATCCCAGGCTGATTTCATTTGCTGCAAAACAATACGTTCATGCGCCGCATGCATATCGACAATAATCAGACCTTCGGTATTTTGTGCCAGAATGTAGATACCATGTAACTGGGCAATGGCAATGCCCAATGGATGCTCATCCACTTTGGCCTTTACATGTGTCTGAAAAGACTGCTCAGGACTAAATACTTCGGTTTCCGAACTTTCTCTGAGCGGTGCTAAATAACTTTGCAAGGCATTATTCAGCTGCTGTGAACCAGAATAAGATTTACGGTAATCTTGGGAATAATGCACTGTTTGTGGACCTGAAGATGCAAAATCGGTCAGCACATCTGAAGTTTCATTTTCACTTAAGGCAGATGTCGTTCTCACCACCTGTGGCTGCGAATGCGCAGTCTGATGCAGGCTGAACTGTTCCTGATAACGCGGTTGCGGGGCCGTCAAGCCAGGCTGCTCATCCTGTTTCATTGCCTCGGCTAAATCTGCAGTTGCGGTCTGGAATTGTGCCAACGTTTCTTTGGCATAATGCCGTACGAACTCATGTACTTCACGTTGATTCAGGAAGCGAATTTCATGCTTGGTCGGATGGACGTTCACATCGATATTTTCTGGATCAACTTCTAAAAACAGTAAATAGGCTGCATGCTGATGGCCATGCAGGATGCCGTCATAGGCCATACGCAAAGCATGAGAAATGGTTTTATCTTTGACAATCCGGCTATTCACATAGACATATTGCAGATCCGCCTGTGCACGCGCATCCGAAGGATGACCGAGCCAACCAGATAAACGCATATTGATACTGTCTGCATCCATCCAGTAGGCATTTTCAGTAAACTGGCGTCCAAGCAATTGCTGCACACGTTGAAAACGTAAAGCGCCACTATCCGCTATAGGCAAATTCAGCTTGATGCTTTCATTATGTTCCAGCACAAAACGGATATCAAAATGCGTTAACGCCATACGGCGGACAATTTCTTCGATATGACCAAATTCAGTGCCCGGTTTTTTCAGGAATTTACGCCGTGCAGGCACATTAAAAAACAAATCCTGAACCCGAATATGCGTCCCTTTTGAAGCCGCGACCGCTTGAATTTCCTGATGATCAAAAGCCGTGCCATTGACTTCGACCTGATAACCGATGCCCTCGTCACTTTGACTGCTGATCATGGTCAGGCGTGAAACCGCTGCTATCGACGCCAGTGCTTCGCCACGAAAGCCCAGACTGCTAATCGCATACAGCTCATCAGCACTCTGGATTTTGCTGGTGGCATGACGCATCACGGCCAGCGGTAAATCCTCATGATGAATGCCGCGTCCATTGTCGATGATTTCAATTAAAGTACTGCCGCCCTGTTCGACCCGAATGATCAGTTCTGTCGCCCCCGCATCAATCGAGTTTTCCAGTAACTCCTTGACCACAGAAGCCGGACGTTCAATCACCTCACCTGCGGCAATCTGGTTGGCAAGTGCAGGATCAAGGGCACGAATACGGCGCAGACTTAAATCATTCGACATGTGAAAATTGACGCTCCAGAGCCTCTCGTAAAGCAAGATTTGATGAAATCAGGCTTGCAGTACGGGTAAGTTCATCTTCAGATTTTAAAATTTCAATAATCAGGTCAGCTTGCGGAATTTCATCACCACCTTTAGATGGCCATTCAAATAAAAATAGCGCACTCGGTGTTTCCAGATAATCCCGGATTCCCATCAGTTCCAGTTCATATGGGTCGTTCAGACGATACAGGTCAAAATGAAAAATATCCTGACCATTAATTTGATAGGGTTCGACCAGTGTATACGTTGGACTTTTCACTGAACCTTGATGACCCAGCTGTTGCAAATAATAACGCGTTAAGGTCGTTTTCCCTGCCCCCAGGTCACCAATCAGATACACGACCCCCGCAGGGAAATTTTCCGCCAGAACCTTGGCCAGTTTCTGGGTATCGTCTTCATGATTTAAAGTGACATTAAATGAATAAGGCATATTACTCACGACATGATGCAAAAGAATAAATATGATAGCATCGCCACGCTTTAAAAGCCTATTCACCTGTGTGAGAAACTGTATTTTTTCACAGCATCTGTTCCTTAAGAGGTTAATCTGCCTGCCATGCAATCAACAGTTGATTTTAACCCGCCTATGCTGAATGGGGTCAGTGCCAGTAAAGTGTTTTTGCCAGCCAGTCCGGATGCGCCTCTGACAGTTTTTGCTTATTTATGCACGCAATTTGCGCATATCGCAGCAGATGAATGGCAATCCCGTTTCAAAGAGGGTCTGGTCTACGATGCCCAAGGCAATCAATTAAGCACAGAAAGTCCATTTCAGGCCAATAGCCACTGTTTCTATTATCGCTTTTTGGCACATGAAGTGCATGTTCCTTTTCAACATCAGATTTTATTTGAAAATGAGCATTTCATAGTGGTCGATAAACCGCATTTTTTGACCATGAGTCCGACCGGACAATATGTGCAGGAAACGCTATTGGTTCGGCTTAAAAAGCAGACCGGTAATGAACATTTGACGCCGATTCACCGACTGGACCGTGAAACGGCAGGTGTGGTCCTGATTTCCAAATGCGTGGAATCACGTGGCCTGTACCAGCAGTTATTTGCTACACGTCAAGTGCAGAAGACTTATCATGCGATTGCGTCCTATCAACCTGATTTAAAATTTCCATTGATCACGCGATTAAGAATGGAAAAAGGACAGCCCTTTTATACCATGCACGTGCTAGATGGAACACCGAATAGCGAAACGGCGATCGACCTGCTGGAACATAATAAAGAATGGGCCAAATATGAGCTGAAGCCGCATACTGGCAAACAGCACCAATTACGGGTGCACTTGAATCATCTGGGTATTCCGATTCAGCACGATCCCTTTTACCCCCAAGTAGCGCATAAAGCGGAAGATGATTTTTCAGCACCTTTAAGTTTATTGGCCAAACATATTCAATTTGTCGATCCGATCACGCAGAAAAGCATGAATTTCAGCTCGCACCTTGAATTGACACTGTAAATCTCTTGTCATTACAGATTATTTTCTAAAATCGGTCGCTTTAAGATTGAATTTCAAACGTAATTGATTAGAATAAAGGCGAAAAGTTAAGTAATTTAAAGCTTTAAAAATATTATGAGAAAAACTGAAGTTTATCAAATTCGCTTGGACTCGCAAGAGAAGAAACAAGCCTTTGCGGTATTTAAGCAATTGGGGATTACGCCAGCTCAGGCCGTGCGTCTTTTTTTCAAGCAGGTGGTGATTACCAAATCCATCCCCTTCTCGATTGAAAACCAGAATATCAATCTGGAACAACTGATCCGGCTGCGCAAGCTGAAACAAAATGAAGCGAAAACCGAGCAAAATGCGCTTTCCAGTTCGGCCCTGAATCTGCTGGATGATCAGGAGATTGCATTGGATGATGATCATCTTGATTTATTTGAAGAGCTGAATGCCATTTTGGGTGAAAGCGACAAAATTTAACATTGTTGCATTTCCGAACAATTTCTAAAGCCTGCCACTCATAAACTTCGCTATGCTTGATGCTGATAATCAATAAAAAATTAGCATGGAGTATGCAATGCTCGTACGACGCGCCCAGTCAGCAGACCTGAATCAGCTGGCGGTATTATTTGATGAATATCGACAGTTTTATGGTACGTCTTCCAATCCTGAACTCTCTTACCAATTTTTAAAACAGCGTTTTGAAGATGGACAGACCGTCATTTTCATTAATACCAAAGATGATACTTTTACCGGCTTTATTATCCTGTATCTGGGTTTTTCTTCGGTGGCCTGCTCGACCTATTATATTCTGGATGATGTCTATATCACCCCGGTTTTTCGGCGTCAGGGCGCAGCCAAACAACTGATTGATACCGCGATTTTATTTGCCAAACATGAACAGGCCTTAAGAATCACCCTGGAAACCCAAAAAAACAATTATCAATCGCATAAATTGTACGAATCCATGGGATTTATCAAGGATGATGAATTTCAGACTTATCACTGTTTCCTGAAATAAGTCCTGAACTTTTTAATCACATTTCAAGCGAATAAAAAATTTATTATTCCGAGCGGAATTTGGCCTGCGCCACCTGTTCAGCATTTAAATACAGCCATTCCCCTTCAGCCAGTTCAGGCAAGGCCAAAGCACCAATCTGTGCACGATGTAGCTGTTCAACTTTATTGCCTACGGCAGCCAGCATGCGTTTTACCTGATGATAGACGCCTTGATGAATGGTCATTTGCAGACGATTTTCAGCCAAACGAGCCACTTCAGTAGCTGCAAAAATGCCTTTTTCATTTCTCAATTCGACACCTTGTTCTAGTTGCTGAATCTGTTCATCCGTGACTGGATCCGCAGTTTGCATCTGATAAACTTTGGCGACATGCTTTTTAGGATGGGTGAGCGCTTGCAGGAATTGGCCATCATCAGTCAGCAATAACAGCCCGGTAGTATCCTGATCCAGACGCCCTACACACTGAATCCCCCGATTCAGCAGAATGTCATCAAACAGATCAAACACACTAAAATGATGGGTCGCCTGATGCGAACACTCATAACCTTGTGGCTTGTTTAAGGCGATATACACTTTTTCCCGATAGGTCTGACTTTTCCCATAAACCTCGAAATTTAAGTGATTCAAATCCAGTTTATGTTTGGGATTGTCAATCACTTCATCTTGAATTGAAACAGCACCATTTTTAATCAGTTGCTGACAATGCTTGCGGGAGCCGAAACCTTGTGACTGCAACATTTTTTCCAATAGCATCTGTTTAACCTGTATCGAGTGAAGACCTGTGCATTCTATCCTGAAACAGTCATGAATTTGGTTTCTTCCGCTGTTTTTCTAGGTATCATGCGTTGAAAAGCTCTACAATAGCTTTATTTTTCATTCTTTCTCTCCCGCTTATGTCGCAACTTGATCTGAATCTGATTGTTCTTTTGGTTTTACTGGCTTGCGGTATTTTCAGTCACAATAGCGCCGTCACCATTGCTGCAGCGGTATTAATCGTTTTAAAAATCACGCCTCTCAGCAGTTTATTACCCTATGTACAGGCACACGGTTTAAATATCGGCATTATTATTCTGACCATTGGTGTTCTGACACCGATTGCCAGTGGCAAAATTTCAGGAGAAAGTATTCTCAAGTCTTTCCTCAGCTGGAAGTCTTTGCTGGCAATCGCGATTGGGGTCTTTGTCGCTTGGCTGGGCGGACGTGGAGTGAAGCTGATGTCAAATCAGCCAGATGTGGTGGCCGGACTGTTATTAGGCACAGTGGCTGGTGTAGCAGTATTACGCGGTGTTCCAGTCGGCCCTTTAATTGCGGCTGGGATTTTATCCTTATTGATTAGTACACAATGAATGTTCAAATCATCAGTGCGTATTCCCAGTATGCAATGATTTCTCAAGAAGAATCACATGACCGGAAATATGCAGATCACCCGTTGCTTATCTTGCGCTAAGCTTTAAAGCAGTGCTTCAGGCTTGCTCAGAAGATACTATCAGATCAACGGAATACTTTATTAATTCAATCTTTTGAAACCAAGTCAAAGGAAAGTGAATAATCTTTAAAAGCGGTGACCTGATAAAAATCAGAAATTCAATAAATGACACACCCCAGTCTAATCTTTCAAAGCATAGACCAAACTTTCTATCGTCTGACCATTTTCCAAATATACTTTAACCGGGATACGTTGATATTCATCGCCTTCAAATGCATCCAGCTCATCCCAATATTGGGGAAGATTCTCGGATATGAATACATAACCCGGAACAGTCTCTCCCGAATCACTGAGCTGAATACCCGGGCTACCCAGCTCAGCACCCCAACCACGCTGCTGCAAATACCCACGAATATAACCGGCTTTCCAGCTCCCCCCAATCCGCTCCATGACAGGGGCATTGGGTTGCTGGGGACGAAGCGTGCCGTATACGAATAAACTGTGCATCTTAAGAACTCTTAAACATCATTTTGATGATTATTCTACAAATAGTAGTGCCAGACGCACTTGGTCATAAGCCATTTTAGGCGTGGTCAATTCCACAATCGGACGCAACTTAATAGAACCGTCATCATTAAAATGCTCCGAGTTTTGACGCTTGGTCAGGCGTTTATAAATCTTGCGAACCTGCTCCACCACTTCCTCACCCGGATGTGCCAGCGAGATATCCAGCCCCTGCTCTTTATGCAAACGCCCCAAATGATTGATGATGGTTGCCGGGGTCAAACCACGTTCAGTCGCGATATCGGCAATTTCATAACCTTCTTCAAACAGTTCACGCGTTTCGTCTAGCGTTGCAGCGGCATAGCTTTGCTTACCCCCATTCTTGGAAATTTTCTTCTCATTGCGCTGGATTTCAACTTCATTCAAAGTCCCGCCACAATGTCGGATAAAGGCCTTATGCTGTGCCGTCAAATCGACATTTTCAAAATTCGCTTCGGCTTCATCAGAAAGTTCCTGAAAACGGCGATCGGCTTTAATCGCCAGACTATCGAGCTCCAAAGCCTGTTCATTAAAGCCTTTTAAACGTAAGCCATTTAAGCTTTTTAAACGGGACAAGGCGACATAGCCCTGGCCTTTTTCAAAGGTATGACTCAGATCAATCTCAGCAGCTTCCAGGGTCATGCCTTGTGATTTATGAATAGTAATTGCCCAAGCCAGACGCAATGGAATCTGCTGGAAACTGGCAATGGTTTTACCGGCCTCATTGTCTACCGACCAGGTTTCAGGCTCAACCACCAGTGTCGTGCCATCGGTCAGTTTGACTTTGGGCAGCACACCATATTCATCATCTTCTTCAAAACTGATGACTTCGCCCAGACTGCCATTGATATAACCCATATCAAAGTTGTTTTTTACAAACATGACTTTGGCATGTTTTTTCAGGGTTAAAGCTTCAGGCGCTCGCACTGACGATTTTAAGGTTTCGATCAGCTTTTCATTGCCATCGCATTGTGCATCAAACTGACGCGGATCATTGTCAATTTCATTTAGATGCTTAAAGTTAATACTGTCTACATCCATATTATGCGTATACAGGCGCGTATAGGTCTCGCCAATTTCTTGATGTCGCGTGGCCTGTAAAGCCGTGCGATGTTCATGATTAATTGCCTGCGCACGAATCGCGTTCAGGATGTCATTCAGATAATCATTGCCCTGACGATGCTGCTCGGTCAAATAACAGACACGAAACTTGGCTTCGACCCAAGCATCCGACATAAAGCAAAATTTGTCGCGGTTACGCTCATCATTTTTACCGACTGGCGGTAACTGGAAAAAGTCCCCTGCTACAATCACCTGAATACCACCGAAAGCTTCATCACTTTCCTTGAAATATTTCAGCACCTGATTGACCAGATTCAGCTGCTTGGCATGCAGCATTGAAATTTCGTCAATAATCAGGACTTGCGCATTTTCCAGATGTTCTTTTAAGTATTTGCGCTCTTTCATCCGCTTTAAGTCTTCTTCAGACAAAAAGTCTTTAATGCCAATGCCTGCCCAGGTATGAATAGTCATACCGTTCATATGTGTGGCTGCAATACCAGTAGATGCAGTAATGGCAACGGCGACTTTACGCGCCTTTAAATAATTAATATATTGATTCAGCGTATAGGTTTTTCCTGCACCGGCAGAACCGGTTAAAAAGACATTTTCTCCTGCTTTAAGTAACTTAAGGGCAGTTTCCTGTTTCATAAGAGCAATACCGTAAAAGAACGGCTATAGCCTAACGATTTTTAGCGGAAAAGTTAAGCGTCATGGCGGAAAACAAGCTGTATTGAACTGTCAGGCCTGCAAGTTGAGCCAGTTAATAAAATGCATGGCAATATTACTGTATTCAGCTTCTGCTTTCTGGTTATTCGGATATTCCAGCTGATCAAAGATCACCTGTCCATTCACCAATTGACACCCCAAGATCAAGGGTAGACGAACAGCGGGATGAGACATGCGAAAGGCCACATACTGCCCTTCCACAATTTGCTGAGCATAGCTTGCCGCCAGACAGTTCCTGAAAATTTTAGATTCCTCTAAAATCCGCTCCAAAGTTTTAAGCTCTTCAAAACGCCAGTTGAAATACAGTAAAAATGAAACCTGAGTGATTGGTGTCCAGTTCACCAGTGCAAACTGTTTTTTCAGCTTGGCGATCATTTCCTGCTTTTGAATCTGATCATGCCAGACGACCGCCTGATTAAACAAACTGGTCCAGCTCAGGTTTTTCGGTATTTCTGTATGACTGGAAAAATACTCTACTAGATAGTCACGCACATAACTGTCAAAAAGCGACTCACGTACATGCCCGCTTTGCAAATAAAACAGCTGCCTGAACTCAGTAAAAGGAATGCGATAGCGGTGCAGAACATTATAGAAATCACGGTTCTGCTGGCTTTGAGGCTGAATATACACCAGAACCTCATCGGGTAAATGCGCCGTAATTTTATATAAATGCTGCATATAAGCCTGCATCATCCGGCTCAAGTTCAGGTAAACCTTTTTAGTCAGCTGATCATCCATTTTAACCACATTGCGCAGCAGCTCCATCCATTCGTCCAGATACAGAATTGAAGGGCTAATCGCAATCCGCTGATCCTCAATCGATTGGCGTGTGCCTTTTAATACCACCGCCTGATTATACTGATGCTGAAACCAGTCATGCTGGATTGCATATTCATGCATGCTATGAATAAACAGTCGCGCCGAGACATATTGAAAATATTGCAAAGTCGCCAAAATAATCTGGGGATGAATATGATGGCTGTCTACAAAACTTAAGGCAGTTACTGCAACGCGTACACTGCTATGCTGGATATTATTACTGATCCAGTCCAGTACCTCGGCCGGTTGCTTGAAGATCCAGTTCACGGCACGATGACAATCAAATAGTGGCAATCGGGCTACTTTTTTCTGCCATAAATACGGATGATTTTCCAGGAAATTCCGTTTGGATAATAAATCATCCCGATGCCACACGTCCCGGTTCATCAATCGGACAAAACCGAGCAAATTACTTTGCTCCTCAGCATGCCGATATAGCAAACAGATATCATCAGTATGATCATTCAATTCATGCAGATTAAAGCGCTCTTCAAAAGACAGCGACATAATCCGGAACAGTGCCGGAGGCAAAAACTGTGCGGCGCTAAAACAGAACTCATCCAGACTGTCCATCAATGACTGGATCGACAGGAATTCATCCTGCTGTAGACACTCCAAAGAAAAAGCCTGTTGCAAGCTTTCAAGAATCTGCTGTGGAATCTCTTGTTCATCCTGAATAAAGTTTTGCATGACAGGTGCTGTATACAACCCGGCCTTGATCAGCTGCTGGTCGATAATCTCAGCTTGAACAATCGACATTTGCTGCAAAAATTCGGACACCCGTTCCAGGCCATTAACCCACGCATAAACCTGAGCCAGGATAAGCTGACGTAACTGTTTGGCTTTGTCGCGTAAATACAGCGAATGCTGTGGTTTTAAATCGCCAGTCAGGAAATAGATATCCTGTAAAAAGAATTCCTCCAGGGCTTCTGCCTTACATTGCTGAAAATAAAAATGACTGTCAACCAAAGCAGGTGCAGCTCCAGAGTCTAGTGCATAGGGAGTATGAAACTGGATATAAAACAGACCATCCAGCAATTCAATCCGGCACTGATCCTGCTGAATTTTTATTAAATTTTGTGCATTCAGCTGACCAATCATCGCCATCTGATCAAGATAAAGCTGGTTCAGCTCCGGAGAAATCCGTAAACATTGTTGTGCCAATAACCTTAAAGATGCTACCAAGCTTTCCTGTTCCATACGTGCACCTCGGTCATCTTAGAATCATCTTATTTTTATATTGGATCATGCTGAGTCCTTGATCGCCAATCAGTGAACACTTAAAAATACATTATGGCATCACTTGCACTATAAAACAGTCCATGCATCCTCATTGCTAAAAATAGAACATCTCAATAGATCATAGCCTAGATTTTACAGGAAGAATTTTTCTTTTTTAGTCTTGCTGACGTAGCGCCTTAAGCTCGGCTAAACCAGTATAAATATGTTGCTGCAAGCTGTGTCGAAATGCAATCAGCTCTTCCTGAGTCTGAACCTCAGCAATCGATTGTCGCGGCATAAACTGAAAATAAAATGGCAGGCGTTTTGGGAATAATCGTTTAGGCAAAGATGGAATCACATCACCCTGACGTAATAATTTATTGAGTTGCGGTACTTTGAGGAGTTTTTGAAAATATTTATACTGGATGATCTTATTGGCATCAAAGCCAATCTCGTAGACTTCATCCCCACCGAGCGCGGCAAAAGGGACAATATCATAGTTAAATTCCTGAGCCAGCTTTAAAAACCCGTAGCGTTGTTTCCAGATCAGTTGATACTGTTCACCCTGACGTTTAAGTACTTCGCGTCCACCTCCCGGAAAGACCAGAATAGAATAACCCTGCTGCATCACAGCACGTACATAATGCTGGATACCATCGACTGCCCCAAACTTCTTCACGGCTTCACGCCATAAGGGCACATAAAAATGGCTATGATCCGCAATGCTGACCACAGCCACTTTATGTTCGTTATAGAGGTAATCAATCAGCATCGGCGAATCAAAGATGCCGTACATGGAATGATTACCGACATACATTGCAGGCCGACTGGCATCAATATATTCAGCCCCTAAAAAGGTAGGGGTAAAATATAATTTGGATAAGGCACTTAAGCGTCTAATCCATTGCCCATCATGTTTGACCTGCAAGCTGTCTGCTCCCTATCTACTCCGGATTATGCCACGCGCTTTTGGACCAGAATCGAACCTACCGAATAACCCGCACCAAATGAACACAACACGCCGTACTCACCATCTTCAACTTCATGTGCAGTACGGTGTAAGGCGATGATCACCCCAGCAGAAGAAGTGTTAGCAAACTCATTCAGAATGATCGGTACCAGACCAGGTTTGGCATTTTCTTTACCAACGACCAGTTTCAGGATCAGTTCATTCATGCTGGCATTGGCCTGGTGTAACCAGAAGCGTTTAACACCTGTCGGCTCAATCTGGTTCTTCTCCAGTTGCGCAGTAATCATTTTCGCAACCAGTGGACAGACTTCTTTAAATACCTTACGACCATCCTGACGGAAACGTTTGTCATCAATGTCAGCATTTTCAGAAGTATTCAGGAAACCAAAGTTATTGCGGATGTTATTCGAGAACTGGGTAAACAACTCAGAATCCAGAATTTCAAAACCGGTTTTGCTGTCAGTATTTTCAATAATTGAAGCGGTTGCCACATCACCAAAAATAAAGTGACAGTCACGTGAACGGAAATCGGTATGTGCAGAGGTAATTTCTACATTCACCAATAACACACGGCGCGCGCCTGCTTTGATCGCATCATAAGCCTGTTTCAGACCAAATGTTGCTGCAGAACACGCCACGTTCATGTCATAGGCATAACCTTTGATGCCTAGAGCGGTCTGAATTTCGATGGCGACAGCAGGATAAGCACGTTGCAAATTCGAACATGACAAGATCACGATATCAATGTCTTCGGCAGTCACACCGGCATTTTCCATCGCCTGCTTGGCTGCGATTACACCCCATTCTGCCTGCAGTGAAATTTCATCATCTTCACGTTCACGTAAATTTGGACGTAAGCGTTTTGGATCAAGAATACCTGATTTTTCTACGACATAACGGCGTTGTACGCCAGATGCTTTTTCAATAAAGTCTGCGCTAGAACCACGACGTGCTTCCACTTCGCCTGCAGCGATTTTGTCAGCATTTTCGTGATTAAAAAGTTCCACATAAGCATTTAAACTTTCAACTAATTCTTCATTGGTAATGACATGTTCCGGATGGAATAAGCCCGTACCCGTAATGCGGATGCCCATGTAAAATTCCTTATCTGAATTACCTATATCTTAACTGATTCCAAGACGATCCCATACTTTTTGCAAGCGAGTTGGAGACACGGGTGCTTTTGTTTTCATCGGTTGTGAAAACAATGAGATTCTTAACTCCTCGACCATGAAATACAATTCTTTCAGGCGAGGGTCATCTTTAAACTTGAATAATTTTTCCATCCATTGATCAATTTGGTCAATGGCGGAATTGTCCCTTTGTAGATTATTGGGCAAGCGCTCTAAACGCAAGATCAAGGCTTTCAAATAACGTGGAAATTCGATCCATACATCGGAAGGTTTACGATACACAAAGTCAGAAAGGCTCATTAAATCAAGTTGATCTTCAATATCATTGATATTTTTTTCAAACACAGAATGATCTAAAACCAATAATTTCCGGCGGATTTCCTGCCACTGGATATAAATATCCGTGATCTCTTTCAGGGCAACTTGGCCATAAGTCAAGAAAGATTTTTTTACATCTTCAACCAGCTTTTGGAACTCTTGCGCATTGACAGGTAGCTCATTAATAGACATGTGCAGTGTGGCATAAACTAACATTTGTTCCAGTTGTGCCTTATCACCGAGTGGTGAATAAGCCAGCGCCAGAGGTTTGGAAATCTGTTTTTTCAACTGGCGGGTCAAGTCTCCGAGTTGCATATGCACCAGTCGGATCACCCCTTCACGATGTTTTTTGATCGCTTCAGCCTGATCATTGAAAGTCTGGATCACTACACCCGATTCATCTTTCTGCTCCAGGGCAGCAAAAGCTTTGGTCGGAACCAGCGCCTGATACTGCTTGACCACGACACCGGTGACTTTTTGCGAGGCTTCAAATACGAAACTTTCCGGGAAGGTTTTAAATTCACCTTTAAGCTGTTTAACCGGACTATGCGTTTCAGTGCGGCAGCGTGCTTTCAGCTCCGCCAGATCACGCCCCTGTTCAATGACACGGCCTTTTTCATCAGTCACTTTAATAAATGGCAACAGATACTGATCGACCCGGTCAAAACTGAAATCTTTCTCAGTGATTTGATCACCACGCAACTGGAATGCCAAAAAACTAAAAATATGTTTCTGTAAATCCTGCGCATCCACTTTTGCCATGAGCTTTCGTGCAGTATCCGGAATCGGCACCAGATTACGGCGCTTATCCTTCGGCAAAGCTTTTAGCAATGCTTCAATTAGCTCCAGACGCCAGCCGGGAATTCCCCATGACCAGATACCTTCATCGACCTGTGCCAAGGCTTGCAGTGGAATTTTAACTGTCGCGCCATCCTCATCATGACTCGGGTCAAAGCGATAAGTCGCCGCCAGACGCAGGCTACCATTCTGCAAATAGTCCGGAAATTGTTGTGTGGTTGGACGATCATTTAGCCACAGCGCATCGTCATCAACAAATAAATAACGCGGATTCTGGGGCTCTACTGTGGCACGCCAGTCTTCAAAACTACGCCGGCTGGCCACTTCAGGCGGCACTTTGGAGGCATAGAACTGGTAAATGGTTTCTTCATCAACAACCAGATCACGACGGCGCAGCTTGTCTTCTACTCGCTCGACTTCTTCCAGTTTCAGCAAGTTATGCTTTAAAAATGGCGGATTAATCCCTAGATGACCGGTAGTTAAAGCATCCCGTAAGAAAATTTCATGCGCGGCCGCCTGATCTACTTTTTCATAATTGATTGGGCGTTTCGGCTCAATAATCAGACCAAATAATGAAATCTGATCATAGGCATTCACCACACCGGCTTTTTTCGACCAGTGCGGTTCAAAATAATGATGTTTGAGCAGGTCACGCGCCGCCAGCAGAATCCATTCCGGTTCAATCTTGGCAAGGGTACGCAAATACACTTGGGAGGTCTCGACCATTTCAAAGGCCATCACCCACGGCGTATTGGTCTTGTGCAAGGTAGAAGCCGGGAAAATCCGCGCTTTTTGCTGACGCACCGCCATAAAGACATTACGCTCATCGGTCTTGTTGGCGATAAACGATAAGAGACCGGTCAACAAGGCACGATGCAGATTCTCATAACTGGCTTTCTTTTCATTAAATGACAGTTTTAGGCCTTGAGCCAAGTCCACCAGCTGCTCATGAGTTTTCTTCCATTCACGCAGACGCAGCCAGCTCAGGAAGTGATTACGCGCAAAAGTACGGCGCTTATTTTCACTCATGCTTTCGCGGTTATTGTGCAGCGTCTCCCAGAGCTTGATATAGAACAGGAAATCAGAATCGGCTTCACGGAATAGTGCATGTTTCTGATCCGCCTGCATCTGCTTGTCCGCTGGACGCTCACGCGGGTCCTGAACTGCAAGTGCGGCCACAATCACCAGCACTTCATTCAGCACACCAAAATGTGCGCCACCGAGAATCATACGGGCCAGACGTGGATCGATCGGCATTTTCGCCATTTGCTGACCGATCTTGGTTAAGCCACTGCTTTGAAGTCTCCCTTTCTCGAAGGGTGAGGCGTTATGCGACGCAAGAGAGGGATTTGCTTGATCATCTTCAGTTTTAGGAGAATTTTTCTCAGCCATTGCCCCCAGTTCAATGAGGAGCTTGCGGCCATCATTGACCAAACGATGATCTGGTGGTTCGATGAAATCAAAATCTTCGAGTGAACCCAAGCCCAGACTTTGCATCTGCAAAATTACAGATGCCAGGTTGGTTCGCTTTATTTCTGGTTCGGTAAACTCAGGACGGCTCAGGAAGTCTTCCTCAGAATACAGACGTATACAGACACCCGGCGCAATACGACCACAACGACCTTTACGCTGGTTCGCGGCTGCCTGAGAAACGGCTTCAATTGGTAGACGTTGCACCCGTGAACGATAGTTATAACGTGAAATACGGGCAAAACCGCTATCAATTACATAACGGATATTCGGAACGGTTAAAGCCGTTTCTGCCACGTTGGTGGCAATAATAATGCGTCGCCCGCCACCAGAAGGATTAAAGATTTTCTGCTGTTCGGCCAGCGCCAGACGCGCATATAAAGTTAATACTTCCGTATGGCGTGGCCCATGTTTGATCAGGGTTTCCTGTAACTCGCGAATTTCCTGCTCGGTACTGGCAAAAATCAGGATATCGGCATGTTCGGGATGACCTTTTTCCTGTGCATCCTGAAAGCATTCTTCGACTGCTTTGACCACAGCGCGAGGCAGGTTTTCTTCAAAATCATCAAACTCATCATCATCACTACCGCCAATGCTCATTTCCGAGATCGGGCGATAAAGCAGCTCTACCGGGAAGCTGCGGCCTTCCACTTCAAAAATTGGTGCACCATTAAAGTAACTGCTAAAACGGTTTACATCCAGGGTTGCTGAAGTAATGATGACTTTCAGATCGGGACGACGTGGCAATAGCTGCTTCAGATAACCCATAATGAAGTCGATATTCAGCGAACGTTCATGCGCTTCATCAATAATAATCGTGTCATATTTGGTCAGGTATCGGTCATGCGTCAGTTCGGCCAGTAAAATACCGTCTGTCATCAAACGCACAATTGAGTCTTGTGAACCCTGTTCCGTAAAACGTACTTTAAAGGAAATTGATTCACCGAGTTTTTCGCCAACTTCTTCGGCAATACGCTGTGATACGCTGCGGGCTGCCAGTCGACGCGGCTGGGTATGTCCGATCATTCCGGTCAGGCCACGTCCAGCCAGCATAGCAATTTGCGGTAACTGGGTGGTTTTACCAGAACCGGTTTCACCAGCTACAATAATAACCTGATGCTTTTGAATCGCGGTAATCAGCTTGTCAGCATACTGGGTTACCGGCAGATCCTGATTTAGCTTGATGTTCGGAAGACGCTCAAGCCGTTGCCGTACTTTCAGATTGGATTTTTCAAATAATTCCTGATACTGCTTAGCATCTGCGTCTTTCCCTTTTTTCAGTCGATTTAAACGGTGACGGTCACGCGCCATTATCCATTGATCTACATTTAAATGACTCTGCACAGAGAAAACACCCACATCAAAAAACCGGAAAGGTTTATTTTACTTGGTTCATTAGATTTCAGATAGTCGTAGTTCTGTTAAGTGCCGGACAAATTGGCTTTGGCTGCCTGATTTCTCTCAATTCCGCACTATAAACCTGTCAAAATATCTAAATGACACGCATGAGTTTCCCTGATTAGATTTAATCATAAGTCCAAGTTTGGAATTGATATTTAAATTATTTTGTGGAAATTATGCTTTTTTCCGAATTGACCCTTGAATTTTTTGGTTTCAACATCATGTTTGCTAGCACGAGGAAAAAGAGATAATTTTGTCATCAGGCCATCATCTTGATGCTGCTCAATGAACAAACCGATTTTGCCAAAGTGGCGCGTTTTTACTTAATTCGGTTTTTCCGATGTTTGTAATGTAAAAATACCATTTTAGCATCAACCAAAATTTCGATACTCTTATTCAAAATCAAAGACTACCTCAATCATGGAGACAATGATGAGCTTAATTAATACTGAAGTTAAACCATTTAAAGCAACTGCATTCCAAAACGGCAAATTCATTGAAGTTACTGAAGCTGACCTGAAAGGCAAATGGTCTGTTGTATTCTTCTACCCAGCTGACTTCACTTTCGTTTGCCCGACTGAACTTGGTGACCTTGCTGACAACTACGCTGAATTCCAAAAACTAGGCGTTGAAATCTACTCAGTTTCTACTGACACGCATTTCACTCACAAAGCTTGGCACGATTCTTCAGAAGAAATCAAAAAAATCCAGTATGTAATGGTTGGTGATGCAAACTGGACTCTTGCTAAAAACTTTGACGTATTAATCGAAGCTGACGGCCTTGCTGATCGTGGTACTTTCGTGATCGATCCAGAAGGTAAAATCCAAATCGTTGAAATCAACGCTGGTGGTATCGGCCGTGACGCTCAAGAACTTCTTCGTAAAGTTAAAGCAGCTCAGTATGTACACGCTCACCCAGGCGAAGTTTGCCCAGCTAAATGGAAAGAAGGCGATGCAACTCTTGCTCCTTCAATCGACCTAGTGGGTAAAATCTAATTTTAATTAGATTGAACTGATTCAAAAAAACCACGCTTTTTAGCGTGGTTTTTTATGGTTTGAACTTTTATGTCAGTGCAATACTGGATTTTATTTTTTTAAATTATTTTGTTAGGACTTTAAATATTGCAGTCCTATTTCTTTCTTGATCCATCATATAAAAATTCAGGCATATCTTTTGCTTCGCTTTCTCATAATCCTTACCGATTCTTACAATTGAGCTATACATCTGCAGAGCCATATGGCATAAGTTCAAATGATAAGATAAGAAATATTCAGTGGAGGAACGCATATGCAAAAACTGCTTACCGTGATTTCTTGGAAATACAATCCCTCAAGCCGCCACCTGAAAATTGTATACAGTAATGGTCATGCCGAGCTGTATCATCCCGTACCTGAATTTATTTATGACAACCTGTTAAGACGCCAAGACAAAGCCGCATTCGTAGAAAAGTATCTCGAATATAATTTACATTTTAATAAAATTTGCATGGATTGAAGTGAATCCATTTAACGAAATCCCACCATCAGCAAACCTGCGCCTATGGGTACAATACTCATGATAAAACGTGGGTCTTGCTGAATTAAGGCAATAAACTCTTCGACTTCTGCTGCATGTGAAATGACATTATCAACTACCAGTAACCCGCCCTTTGCTTTAAGTAATCGACTCAAATGTGGCCAGTAACTGACATAAGCATCTCGTTCAGCATCTAACAGGATAAAATCAAATATTTCCTGTTCTGCCTCCAGATAAACCTGAGCATCAATTACTTTAAAATTGATTAAATCTGCAAGATCTATTTCTGTCGCATATTGCTTTGCCTGAATAACCCGTTCTGCATCAACTTCAAGTGTTGTAATCATGGCTTGAGTCTGCCGAGCCGCTTCTGCCAGCCATAAAGTGGAATAACCAGTAGAAGTCCCAATTTCCAGAATACTTTTCGATTGTTGCGCACGAATCAGCATAGATAAAAATCGACCGGATTCTGGTTCTATATTGCGATATCGGTGCAGGCGATCTGCCTGCTTAAGATCATGCCTATGAAACTTTTCATATAATTCCTGCATGAATCTTTCAAATTCATCTGAGTTTTGCATCACTCTTCCCTGATTCTGTTTGGCTTAAATTGCCTGAATCAATTTAAAACGCTCCACTTCACGATCATCGTTAGTGGTAATGGTTTCAGTGAACATCGTTAAAGGACGTACCCAAATTGAATAATCCCCGTAGAGACATTGATAAACCACCAGCTTTTCTTCAGTTTCACTGTGCGTGGCGACATGAAACACCTGATAAAGCTGTCCCTTATAATGTTGATAAATACCGCGTTGTAATTCCATCATTCAAGTCTCAAATATCTTGTTTTAATCTTAGCTGAAAATCCTTATTCTTGCTCTAAACTACTTGAAAATTAATCTTTCACCCCCATATAGAACTTTGAAATTAATGATGAATTTTTCAACAAATCTGTAAATCCGATCAATAAAATAAAAACAAACTGTTTTACCTATTTATTCAATTCATTTAATATCCTGTTATCAAATAAACATTTACTCCTTTGGAGACGTTAGCAATGTTAGACCAAAATACTTCAGCTCAACTTAAAACCCTATTAGAACGCCTGGAAGGCCCAATTGAACTGGTCGCCACTCTGGATAGTTCTGACAAATCAGCCAAAATCCAAGAACTGGTGTCCGAGGTTGCTGCACTGTCTGATCTGGTGACTGCACGCTTTGACGGGACCAATGCACGTGCGCCAAGTTTCGGGATTGCCAAGGCCGGTGAAGAGCCACGTGTATTCTTTGCAGGCTTGCCAATGGGCCATGAGTTCACTTCGCTGATTCTGGCATTGCTGCAAACTTCAGGTTATGCACCGAAAGTCTCTGATGAAGTGCTGGCGAATATCAAGAGCCTGGGTGTTCAATCTAACTTTGACGTGTTCGTATCATTAAGTTGCCATAACTGTCCGGATGTGGTTCAGGCACTCAACCTGATCGCCATCTATAACCCGGGCACTACAGCGACCATGATTGATGGTGCTTTCTTCCAGGAAGAAGTGGAAGAACGCAAGATCATGGCAGTACCAATGGTGTTCCAGGACAACCAGCATATCGGTCAAGGTCGTATGACACTGGAAGAAATCATTGCCAAGCTGGATAGCAATGCTGCTGCCAAAGATGCTGAAAAGCTGAATGCCAAAGAAGCCTTTGATGTCCTGGTGATTGGTGGTGGACCTGCTGGGAATACCTCTGCAATCTATGCAGCACGTAAAGGCATTAAAACCGGGATCGTGGCTGAACGTATGGGCGGTCAGGTCATGGATACCATGGACATCGAAAACTTTACGTCTGTACAAAAAACTCAAGGTCCGAAGTTTGCAGCGGAAATGGAAGCCCACGTGCGTGAATATGGTGTCGACATCATGAACCTGCAACGCGTGTCTAACATCAAAGGTGCGGATGAAACAGCCAATGGTCTGGTGGAAGTGACCTTAGAGAATGGTGCCAAACTGGAATCTAAAACCGTAATTCTGTCGACCGGTGCACGCTGGAGAGAAATGAACGTTCCAGGTGAGCAGGAATACAAAACCCGTGGTGTGGCGTACTGCCCACACTGTGATGGCCCACTGTTCAAAGGTAAGCGTGTAGCCGTGATTGGTGGAGGTAACTCAGGTGTAGAAGCAGCGATTGATCTGGCAGGGATTGTTGAGTATGTCACCCTGGTGGAATTTGATACCAAGCTGCGTGCGGATCAGGTGTTGCAAGACAAGCTCAACAGCTTGCCAAACACTACGGTGATCAAGAATGCCTTGTCGACTGAAGTGCTGGGTGACGGTGCACAGGTGACTGGTCTGAAGTATAAAGACCGTGCTACGGATGAAGTGCATGTGGTTGAGCTGGCGGGGATCTTCGTGCAAATCGGTTTGTTGCCAAATACGGACTTCCTGAAAGAAACCCAAGTTGAGCTGACCAACCGTGGCGAGATTGTGATTAACGACCGCAACGAAACCAATGTGAAAGGTGTATTTGCAGCAGGTGACTGTACCACAGTGCCTTACAAGCAGATCATCATTGCGACCGGTGAAGGTGCCAAGGCGTCATTGTCTGCATTTGATTACATTATCCGTTCAGGGCAATAAGTTTTATACTAGCTCAAATAAAGCCTGCTTGATGCGGGCTTTATTTTTAATTAATTTTGTCATTAACTTTTTTAGATTCAACTATATTTTTCAAATAATGAATCGTTTGATCATTTTCTTGATACGATCTTAGTCATGTAATTAATTTTTATCCTATATAGATACTATGTAATTGTCGGCAATCTCGTCTTGCCAGCCCAGAAAAGCTCTCCTATGATAGAGCGACAAATCATCTTTCATGATCGAAGAATAAAAAGGATAACATCCTGGGAGAAGAATAATGCAGTATCAATATCATTGTGCCTGCTGTGAAAAAGTAGTCGACTCTACAGAAAAATCATGCTCAAGCTGCGGCTCACATCATATTCGCAGCCCTTTTGGTTTTTGGGTTTTGTGTCTAGTAGCCTGCCTCGTTACAGCAATTGTGTTTAAAGTGGTGCATTTGTATGTACAGTCACAACAAGAAATTCCAGTACAACACTCTCTACTCGACGTTTTAAAAGAAGAAGATAAAAGACTTCGCTAATTTCATTCATCTCACAACAAAGACCTGTTGGTTCAAACAGGTCTTTTTATTACTCTTGAATAATTCAAATAGCTATGCGGAAAATAGCCTCATCAAATCCAGATTTGATTTACAATAGTTGTGGATTTGAATGAGAGATGTGCCATGGTTCTGTTAATTAAAAAAGGTGGATTACGCGAACGTGCCAACCGTAGCCGTAGCTATCAAGGCTCTGAAAATACTGAAACCATCTTAAAGCCTAATCGTTATCAAACGGCTGTTAAAACACCAGACAATTTAGCCTCTCCTGCCCCGACCTCACCAATATCTCCAGCATTAAATGAAGATATACCCCTTAATTCATCAGAATAAGTGCGTCATACCATAACCACAATGCAAATAGTAGAAATAGTCCGCCTGAAATCATATCAATATAACTCCCCGAACGCTGGTACAAGGTTTTAATTTTTGGTTGGGAAATCAACAGCATCAATAGAGCAAAGGTGATAAAGGTCTGCAAGGGAATAATCACCGCTAACTGTATTTTCAAATAATCTGAAGCAGATGAACTCAAGGCGAGTGAAAATACGCTACTAAAATAGATCAGTGTTTTTGGATTAGAAAGATTGGTCCATAAGCCCAACATAAAATAGTTTTTAGCTTGCACCTGTCCATTTGTATCATCGTCGGTCTGATGTCTATTTTTAAAGCTATGTACACCACCCTTTAACATTGCCCACCCCATCTTCGTCAGGAACATGCCACCGAGCACCATCAATACCTGTTGAATCCATGGAAACTGGTCAATTAACACGGTAAAACCCGCAAGTGTCAGTATTACCCAAACCACGATACCGGCAGAGATCCCGGCAATAACTTTCAGGGCATTCTGGCGTGTGGTAGATGCGGCACTTTTGGCAATGAGCAAAATATCGGGACCGGGACTGAGTTGAGCAACAAAATGCAGGAGACAGATCGTAAAAAGCAGAGACATTAAAATAAGGTAAATTTATAAAAATATATTATAACGTTTGTTCAAAGAGATTAGAAAGCTCCAATAAAAAACCGAATCATCAGATTCGGCTTAAATAGAATTTTTTAAATAAAACATTTATTTTGGATTGATATCTTTCATTTCAATTTTTTTCGCCTCAGGTCTCACTTCACGTGCTTCACCATCAATAATGGTGGAATCACCGCGACCTGATTGCTGATTTTGCATATCCTGCATTTGACGCATCATCTCGGCAAATGGGTTCTGGCCTTGTGCCCCACCCATATCGCCCATCATGCCACCCATCATTTTTTCCATCATGAGTTGCTGACGTTTCATCATCGCTTTCATTATAGCAGCCTTAAAAACCTGCTGAACCGCTGGAATGAGCATCAATACTGCCAATACGTCGGTAATCAATCCAGGAATAAGCAGAAAGAAACCTGCCAGAATTTTAGGTAAATTTCCTATTAATGCAGGATCTGCACTTATCTGTGCCATCTGCATTTGCTGCATTTGTGGCATTACACCGGCCGAGTATTTACGGATCAGATTCATACCAATAAAAAATGCGGCCACAAACCAGAAAAATACGTACCACATGCTCCCGACGAGGTCACCCACGCCAATCCAGACAAATACTTCTAGGATTAAGCCTGCAAGGATAATAAGAAATAATTTCATGAAAATTAATCTAATCTCAGTAAAATAAATAATAGGATGCTGGAATCAACTGCTTCATCAGGATCAAGCTTTTTTGATACGCTTATGTAACAATATGGGCATTATTCTATTTTTAAAGTGCGGGCATGTCATTAATTATTGGGATTGACCCCGGTTCTCGTTTAACCGGTTACGGAATTATCGAAAAAGACGGCTCCAAACTGACTTTTGTTGATGCCGGCACCATCAGAACAGAAACGACAGAAATGCCTGAACGTTTAAAACGGATCTTTGCCGGCGTGGAGCGCATTGTAAAATTTTATGGTCCCACTGAAGCTGCGGTAGAACAGGTCTTTATGGCACAAAATCCGGATTCTGCCTTAAAACTCGGTCAGGCCCGTGGTGCTGCTGTTGCGGCACTGGTCAATCTGGATTTGAAAGTCGCTGAATATACTGCGCGCCAGATCAAGCAGTCGGTAGTGGGTTATGGCGCTGCGGATAAAGAACAGGTGCAGATGATGGTAATGAATATTCTAAAACTCAGCATCAAACCGCAGCAGGATGCCGCCGATGCTTTAGCTGCTGCTATTTGTCATGCCCACGCCTCAGGCAGTATGAGTAAAATGGCGGTATTGAATGCGTTGGGTGGTATGGCACGCGGCCGGAGTCGCGTCAGTAGCCGTCGTCGATAAGGTTTAACGCAATATTATAAAGTCTTGAGCATCTAGCTCAGATTCCAGATACTCTTGAATAACCGCTTGTACGATTGCACGAGCAGGCCCTTTCCAACTTCGTGTAATCATTTCCTGAAGTTGGGAGTCTGTTCCAGCAATAACGGCCTCCACCTCACCTGTGCTCAAGTTCTTCACATATCCTTTCAGTCCAAGCGCCTGAGCCTGCTCGGCAAACCAGTAACGGTATCCGACTCCTTGAACTTGGCCTGAAATATTCAGTTTGATGACTGGCACACTATTCTCCTTAGCGATTCACGGCCTGATAAATCGCATGTTTCATATCCTGTGCCTGCAAGCCACGTTCGCCATTTTTGGCCAGTTCATCACCTGCAAGTGCATGCAGCGTCACAATTTCATGCAAATAAATTTTTTGCGCAAATTGCGCCTTTAGACTGGCAATCATGCCGGCCAGCACATCCCCCATTCCGCCAGTTCCCATACCGGCATTCCCGGCATTGCAGATGTAAAGCCTTTCTTCCAGAATCAGGCTGCCTGAACCTTTTAGCACCCACTGTCCCTGATATTTTTGTTGCAGGGCATGAATGGCTGCAATCCGATCCATTTCAACTTCCGCAGTGCTACATGCTAGCAAAGTTGCAGCTTCTCCTGGATGTGGTGTGGCATAAGTCTGGGAATTCAAAACTTGAGGCTGCTTGGCCAGAAACCATAAGGCATCCGCATCCAAAACAACCTCCAGATCAGATTGCTGAGTCAGCTCAAACCAAGCTGTATATTGTTGCTCTGACCAAGAATCACGACCTAATCCCATGCCAAAACAGACTGCATCGACCTGCTGAATCAGTGCTTGGCGTTGCTCCTGAGTTAAAAGATTGATATCACGCAGCATGATATTCGGTGCACGTGACAAAATCGCAGTATGGTGTTTTGCATCACAGACGATCGTCACTTTACCTGCTCCGGCAGCAAATGCTGCCTCTGCTGCCATGATCACTGCCCCCCCCATATCGGCATGACCACCTACAACCAAGACATGACCATAACTGCCTTTATGACCAAAGGCTTCACGCTTCGGCAATTGAATCTGATGTGATGAAAGACAAGCAATTGGTTGAAGCTCAGTATCTGTCGGGATAGCAGAAATCAGTTCGATCTTGCCCGCATATTCTTTGCCTTGTCCGGTAAACAGTCCTGCCTTAAGCCCTAAACCCGTGAAAGTGTAGTCAGCTTTAATCGCAACAGGCAAAGGCTGGCCGGTATTGGCATCCAATCCACTCGGAATATCAATTGAGATTTTTAATCCAGTTTGCTGATTGATCGTTTGAATAACATTTTGCCAGTCAAAGTCCAGCTGACGGTTCAGACCAATTCCGAATAATGCATCGATATAGACCTCACATTCAGATTGAAAATCAAAATGCGAATAAGGCTGCAAGCCAGCTTGCTGAGCTTCCTGCACAGCCGATGCTAAATCTTTGGAATTACCCAACTCAACTGCATAAATATCAACACTGAAGCCCGCCTGTTTGAGATATTTGGCCACAAGATAGCCATCGCCAGCATTATTACCCTGACCACAGCAGACCGCGATTTTTTTTATTTTTTGCTGGGAAAATAAAGTGATCAGCCGCTGACTAATCCCCCAGGCGACTTGTTGCATTAAACCGTAGGAACTATTTTGCTGTTGAAACCAGCGCTGCTCCCATGCTTGTAGATCACGGCTATGGTAAACTTGTTGCTGCATTTCTTATTCCCTGTCTTTGGTTTATGGCAACTCCCGATTCTCAAGCGCAAATTAAAGTTTATCAACAAGATCCAGCCGAGCTAAAAGCATGGATTAAAGCGCAGGCTTTAGAATTGGGTTTTTCTGATTGTGTCATTGCCAAACCAGATGCTCAAGCAGAATTAGCACGCTTACAGGAATATCTGGATCGTGGTTATCATGGTGACATGAAGTTTCTGGAAGATAATCTGGAAAAACGTGCCAATCCTGCTTTACTGGTTCCCGGCACACGCAGCATTATCTGTGTGCGTATGGATTATCTGGTCGAGGCACCACAACCACGTTATATCCCTTATGCACCCAACTCTGCCATTATCGCGCGTTATGCCCGTGGCCGGGATTATCATAAGACTATGCGTGGTCGTCTGAAAACCCTGGCGACAAAAATCCGAGAAAAAGTCGGAGATTTTGAATCACGCCCATTTGCCGATTCTGCGCCAATTTTTGAAAAATCGCTGGCTGAAAGTGCCGGTATGGGCTGGACAGGCAAACATACCTTGCTGATTCATAAAACATCAGGCTCATTCTTTGTTTTGGGTGAACTGTTTACTTCACTGGAACTGCCCTTTGATGAACCCGCGACCAAACATTGTGGATCCTGTACTACGTGTATCGACATCTGTCCGACTCAAGCCATTGTCGAGCCTTATATGTTAGATGCTCGCCGCTGTATCGCCTATTTGACCATCGAATATAAAGGCATTATTCCAGAAGATTTGCGACGCGGAATTGGTAACCGGGTTTTTGGTTGTGACGATTGCCAGCTGATATGTCCATGGAACAGTTTTGCCCAAGTGACCTCGATAGAGGATTTTCATCCGCGGCATGGACTGGATCAAGTGAGTTTACTGGATTTATGGCAATGGGATGAAGCCACCTTTTTAAGTGCGACTGAAGGCAGCCCGATGCGCCGTACAGGTTATCAAAGCTTTATGCGCAATATCGCCATTGGTTTGGGCAATGCGCCCTTTAATGGGCAGATTATTCAGGCCCTTCAGCAACAGCGTGATCAGCATGATGGAATTGTGCAGGTACATATCGATTGGGCTATTCAAGAACAACTGGCAAAATCCAGTTAATTTTCCATCTTTACCTAGCGTCACAGTTTCACTTAAAAGCCTTACACACCCATGTTTCAGACTATGGCATAAATAAAAATGGTCAGAAATGAAGTGGAGGAAAGATGATGTCATCAAAAAATCCAAATCAAGAACTGCTGGAGCCGCTTCAGCATGACCAGCAGAAGCAACAACAGCAGCAGCCGCAACATGGCCCGATTAATTCCCCAAAAAACAATCAGCATGAACAGGATCAGCGCGTGTTTAACAAGCAGCACCGTAGTGATCTACATGGCCAGGATATTCATGGAAATCACAGTAATAAATAATCTGGCAACTGAAAAACAAAGCTCACCTCGTGTGGGCTTTGTCATTTATATAAGGTCATATTTTGCTAGTGAAGCAAAAGCTTATTTTTATTAAGATGAACCGAATGATAAATAAGCACAGATAGGGAAAGAGATGAACAGTAGTGATGCGGTACGTAATGATTGGTCACGTGAAGAAATACAAGCTCTATATCAACAGCCTTTAATGGACCTAGTGTTCCAGGCGCAACAGGTTCATCGTGAACATTTCACCGCCAATACCGTTCAGGTCAGTACCCTGCTCTCAATTAAAACCGGTAAATGTCCTGAAGACTGTAAATACTGCTCACAATCAGCGCATTATGATTCCAAACTGGAAGCTGAAAAACGCATTGCAGTCGATAAAGTGATTCAGGAAGCCAAACAGGCGCTGGCATCAGGCAGTTCACGTTTTTGTATGGGGGCTGCATGGCGCAACCCACATGAACGCGATATGCCTTATGTGCTGGAAATGGTACGTGAAGTTAAAGCACTCGGTCTGGAAACCTGCATGACACTGGGGATGCTAAATGGATCTCAGGCTGAACGCTTGAAAGATGCGGGACTGGATTATTACAATCATAATCTGGACACTTCTCGTGAATACTATTCACATATCATCAGCACGCGTAGCTTTGATGATCGTCTGGATACTCTGGATCATGTACGTCAGGCTGGTATGAAAGTCTGTAGTGGCGGTATTGTGGGTCTGGGTGAAAGTCGTGATGACCGAATTGGTTTGTTATATGAACTTGCAACTCTGGCAATTCATCCTGAATCTGTGCCAATTAATATGTTGGTGCCGATTGAAGGTACACCGATGGCAGATGTAGAAAAACTGGATGTGATTGAATGGATTCGTACTATTGCCGTGGCACGCTTGCTAATGCCTAAAAGTTATATTCGCCTTTCTGCCGGCCGCGAATCCTTAAGCGATTCGGATCAGGCTTTGGCGTTTATGGCCGGTGCCAATTCTATTTTTTCTGGTGAAAAACTGCTGACGACCCCTAATACATCCCAAGGCCGGGATCAGCAACTTTTTGCAAAATTAGGTTTAGTTGCAGAACAGCTAAAACCGAGTGTTCGCAGTCTGGCTACAGATGGAATGGCAAGCTAATCACTGTTTAAGTTAATGAACTCGCAGAAAAGTTATGTGCAGTAATTAAAATGCCATAACGGGCATTCAGATAATCTCCGACTCGGATTTGATCTACTCCATTGGCATGATGCACCATCAGCGCTTGCGTGACTGCATCATAGCTAAAGGAGTCATAACTATCTTGATGCAGGCTGAGCCAGTGCAGCGTATCTGCCAGCTTGCTGTCTACGATATAGGTATCTGCATGAAAATCTTTACTCATATGCCTGTTCATCGTGATGAAATTTCCCTTTAATTTTAACGGAAATTAGCCCATAACAAGCATAAAAAAAGTGAGCCATTGCTCACTTTTCTTGCAAAAACTTTAGTCCTTATTCGTGCCGCACTTACGACACTCCCTGTGTTCCCCGATCTCTTGCATTTGCTCATACTCATAAATATGCAAACAAAACAATTTTCTTAAAAGCTGAAGCATCATTGAAACTCCTGTTTAATCATTTTTTTTAATACGCTTCTTAAGATATTCCGTCCTGAAACATCATGATTTTTGACTAAAAAATCATCTCATAACATCATGATTTTTGACTAAAAAATCATCTCATATTAATTAGCATAATTTTTTCAGTTGTAAAATGCATTTCATCTACTTTTCAATTTTTTTGCAGGTATTCTTTGAACTACATCACAATTATTTCATAAATATGAACTTTTTTTTTGATTAAAGAGGATGTTTATGGAATCTAGATAACAAAAGTAATATCTGAGGGAGATGCTTTTTTATTAAGCTGGGAACGAAGAATCTTTATTGAAAGGTAAACCAGAAAAGTTAATTATCAGTAGAGGCAACCATTTTAAGTCCTTCGAGATAAGAGCAACGATCAATTAAGTGAATTGCTTACTTCAGATTTCATAATATCCAAAAACAAAAAACCACCTAGGATTAATACACCTAAGTGGTTGTTTTATATGGTGGGCCCAGACAGACTTGAACTGTCGACCAACGGATTATGAGTTCGGTTACCAAATCTAAAAATAACAACCACTTAAACTATTATATATTCTAATTCAAAGACTTATAAATCATAATGCAACAACCTATTCACTCTTTAAGTTGATTATAGTATCTTGAAAGTGCTTACTATATGCTTACTAGAACTACTAATATGATATTTACAAAACCTTTCATAGACTCAATACAATTTACAGATCCAAGTAAACCCGCTTTTTACTGGGATAGTGAAGTGACTGGTTTTGGTTTAAAAGTTGGTGGAAAAAGTAAGTCGTATATATTTCAAGGCAGAGTTGGTAAGAAGACGATAAGAATTAAAATTGGAGATGTAAAAAATTGGAAATTAAAAGAAGCTAAAGATTTAGCTAAAAAATATACTGTTCAATGCAATGAAGGAATAAATCCTAAATATGAAAAAATAAGAAAAATTGAAGAATCTGAAAAAAAAGATGCTCTTGCTAAAAAGCAAAATATACGGTTTGAAGATGCTTGGAAATTATATTTACATGAGCAAAAATCAAGTTGGAAAGCTCGTACATATCAAGACCATATCGACATGTCACGTGGCGGCTATAATCCTTTGAATAACAAAACCTATAAACCCCAACCAATTTATGAATTTTTAGAACTCAAATTATCGGACTTAAACAAAGAGTTTATTATTGAATGGCTTCAAAGGAATAATAAGATTAGGCCAACCTCAACATCTAAATCTTATCGTATGATCAGAGCTTTTTTAAATTGGTGTGAAGAAGAAGAACATTTTAGAGGCATTATACCTAAGGACTCTTATACTTCAAAAAAAGTTAAAAAAGATGTTCAAAAAACAAAAGCCAAAAAAGATTGTCTATTAAAAGAGCAAATAAAACCCTTATTTGAGGAAATAAACAAAATATCAAATAAAAAAATTGCATTCATGTATCAATTTGCATTGTTAACAGGTGCTCGTAAAACGGAAATTTTGACTTTAGAGTGGAAAAAAATTGATTTCAGATGGAAAACCATTCATTTAAGAGATAAAAATGATAAGGCTGGTCGTACAATCCCTATGACCAAACACATTGAAAAACTATTAAAAGACCTCAAAAATAACAATAATGATGATTCTCCATATGTAATGTCTAGTTTAAAGTCTAAAACTGGTCATATTGTGAACCCTTATAAGGATTTAAGTAAAATTCGTAAAAAACTACAAATTACTATTACCTTACATGGCTTTAGACGTTCTTTTGAAACCCTTTCAGGATGGATTAAATTACCAAAAGGTATAACACATCAAATTAGTGGTCATGCAGCAGATAGCATTACTGAAAAACATTACACAGTTCGACCTATGGATATGTTACGTATGCATATGCAAGGTTATGAAGAATGGTTTCTAAGCAATACGATATAATAATATTTTTATAGAGATACTCTTAAATTCAAATTAAGAGTATCTCTATAATTTTGAATTATTTGAGGGCGTTCAAAATTCTGTGTCAGTAAATTTGACTAGATTTTAATTATATCATCTAATCGACCTTCAAAGTAAATG